>NZ_JAUBQU010000001.1:0-100579 GCF_036701435.1 Microcoleus sp. Pol12A5 | reverse complement strand
TCACGACTGCCCATTAGCTTGAACTTGTATGATGATTTCTCGAATTCGCCAACATATTTATACTTTCTTGCTGAGTTTTGTTATTTTAGCAGTAATTGTCGCTGGGGCGATCGCTATTAATCCCGCACCTGCTTTCGCTTTGGATCACGATAAAGAAATCCTAGTCGGCGCTGATTTTACTGGGCAAGTTCTGACTGACGACAGCTTTAATAAAGCGAATCTTCGCAACAGCAATTTTACTAATGCAGATTTGCGGGGCGTCAGCTTTTTTGCTGCCAATATGGAAGAAGCAAATTTAGAAGGCGCTAATTTCACGGGTGCTACTCTAGATTTAGCTCGCATGATGAAAGCAAATTTAACTAATGCTATCCTTGAGGGTGCTTTCGCTTACAATACCAGGCTGGAAGGAGCTATCATTGACGGTGCAGATTTTACAGAGACACTGCTGCGAGACGATATGATAGAAAAACTTTGTAAAGTGGCAAAAGGTACTAATCCTGTGACAGGTAGAGATACTCGGGAAACTCTTTTTTGCGATTATTAAAAGGCTCGTTGAATAAAGGAATAAAGTCCTGAGTACAAACAAGCTTGTACTAAGGACTTTTTTACTTATCTCAGTTAAAACAATGTAACCGCAGGCAACCTTCCAACATCTATCGAACGAGTCATCCCCAATCTAAAATCTAAAATATAAAATGGTATTAGCCCCAAGGTACGGATGTTAAATCGTAAAAATTAACTTGACGCAACCGCTCTAATTCCTTGAGCCATTCTTGTTCGGCACAGAATAGTTGGTGATATTCTATAGCCTCTTCGCCACTGCTAGCTGCCTTGGCTTTTTCCCACATATTGAGTGCAATTCGGCGGCGCTTCATGCTGATAATTTGCTCGATACAGGCGAGGGCAGATCTAATTACTAGAGGTGCGCGATAAACGTTTCTTTCTGAGAACTCGTTTAAGTGAAATAAATGCGAGATTTGATTGAGTTGATTTGGATATTCAATGAAGCTATCTTGCAATTTCAATATTAACTCTGAAGGCGCTACTTGTAAAGACATTTTGTGCAATATTTCTGCATTTACAATCTGATGCCACAAAAATCTGTGGTGAGAAAGGCTAAACTGCACGTCTCTAGCTTCTATTGCTTCTCTGACATCTTGGCGGTATTCGGGACAGTGCAAATAAATCTGCAATAATTGCGCTTCTGCTTCTTCTAAAAGACTGCGAGCTACAGCAGCAGATAAACTTGATTTTGAGCTTTTGTTTTCGCTAATTGCACGCTGTTTTTTATATTGCGTGTGCCGCTTCAGCTTCTTTCTAATTAACGGCGGAATTGTCAAAGATTCGTCTTGACTCAGCCTTTTACCCCAATCGCTAACTACTTGGTTTAACAGATTTTCTCTTAGTATTGGTGTCCGTTTAGAGTCTTCTTTACTTAGGATTTCCGCGCACTTTGCAATGTAAAGTATGAGTTGATTATCGTTAGTAATATTAGTTAACAAACTAATAAAATTTTTAGTAATTTGCTGGTAAATATCTGCTTTTTTTAAATCTTGATTAACCAGCATTTGTTGCAGTTGCCAGTCGAGCCACAACGGAGCATTTTCGAGCAATTCTCGATATTGTTCTGGGGAGTATGTTTTGAGATATTCGTCGGCATCTTTGCCGTCGGGAATGTTGAGCACCCGCAGTTGGACTTCTCCTTGATAAGCGAGTTTTTCTATTTCTCCAATCGCACGTTCTGCTGCTTGAGTTCCTGCTTTGTCGGCGTCGAAGTTGAGAATAATTTGTTTGGAGTCAGTGTAGCGCAATAACTGCCGTACTTGGTTTAAACTTAAGGCTGTGCCGAGGGAAGCGACGGCGTTGGAGATGCCGGCGGCCTGAAGTGCGATCGCATCAAAGTACCCCTCTACAACGACTGCGCGATCGGCTTTGCTAATGGCTGTTTTCGCCGTATCTAAGGCGAATAAAGTTTTGCCTTTATCGAAGAGTTCTGTTTCGGGAGAATTGAGGTATTTCGGCTGTTCGTCGCCGAGAGCTCGGCCGCCGAAACCGATGACTCTGCCTTGGGTGTCGCGAATGGGAATCATAATGCGATTGCGGAAGCGATCGTAATAACCGCTGCCGCCATTTTTTCGGGGTACAATTAATCCAGCTTGTTCGACTAACTGCGCGGGATAGTTTTTCTGTTCTACTAAATAACTGTAAAGTGCTTCCCAACCTTGGGGTGCATAACCTAATTGAAATTGTTGAATAGTTTCTTCGCTGAGCTGGCGCTCTGATTTGAGATATGCTAAGGGTTCTTCTCCTTGGGTTTGTCGCAAAGCGTGTTCGTAAAAGTTGGCTGTTAGTGCTGAGATTTCATAGAGTTGTTCCCGCAGAGAAATTTGCCGCTGCAATTCTTGTCGGTGTTCTGGTTCGACTGTTTTGACCGGGACTTGATAATTTTTAGCTAATTCTAATACTACTTCGCTGAAAGGGCGTTTCTCCAGTTCCATGAGAAACTTAAAAGCATTGCCACCTGCACCGCAGCCGAAACAATAATACATTTGTTTGCCGGGACTGACGGTAAAGCTGGGAGATTTTTCATCGTGAAAAGGACACAAACCTACAAATTCTTTGCCGCGTTTTCGCAACACGACGCGACCGGAAATGACATCTACTATGTCTGCTCTTTGTTTAACTTCTTCGATTGTTTCTGGATGCAGCCGGGGAACTTGCATAGGGCTATTTTAGACCAATTAAAATTATGTTTATTGTGAGCGATCGCACTTTAGGAAAGCACAAAACTGACATTTAGGACTTGCACATAAAAACTCAAGCGTTCCGGTTTTTCGTACCAGGGCGGATCGCTGTTAATATGTGTTTTATTTAAAAAAATGGTTTCTCCGTAAGGCATAACTTTATTGTAAGATGTTTACACTAACTGTAAGGAGCATCGAAAATAATGCGAATTTTAATGATGGGCGGTACTCGGTTTATCGGAGTTTATCTTACTAAGATTTTAGCAGCACAAGGGCATGAAGTGGTGTTGTTTAACCGGGGCAACAAGCCTGTACCGGTTCCGGGCGTAAAACAGATTCAGGGCGATCGCACTAATGTCGAACAACTGCAAGAAAAGTTATCGACAGTCGAGTTTGACGCTGTTTTTGACAACAACGGCCGCGAACTCAGCGATACAAAGCCTTTAGCTGAAATATTTAAAGGGCGGGTGCAGCACTTTGTTTACATGAGCTCTGCGGGGGTTTATTTGAAGTCGGATCAAATGCCTCATATCGAAGGGGACGCTACCGATCCTAAAAGCCGGCACTTGGGTAAATGCGAAACCGAAAATTACTTGGCCGCCTCGGGTTTGCCTTGGACTTCGATTCGCCCGACTTACATTTACGGCCCCCAAAATTATAACGATTTAGAGGCTTGGTTTTTCGATCGCATCGTGCGCGATCGACCGATTCCGATTCCCGGTAACGGAATGCACTTCACGCAGTTGGGGCACTGTCAGGATTTGGCTAAAGCAATGGCGGCGGTTTTGGGCAACTCTAGGGCGATCGGGCAAATTTACAACGTTTCGGGCGATCGATTTGTCACCTTTGACGGTTTAGCCCGCGCCTGCATTCAAGCGGCAGGCAAATCCCCTGATGCTATTAAGATTGTACACTACGATCCGAAACAATTTGACTTCGGCAAAAAGAAAGCTTTTCCGATGCGATTGCAGCACTTTTTTGCTTCAGTTAATAAAGCTGTCACCGATCTTAACTGGCAGCCGGAATTTGATTTACTTTCTGGATTGAAAGATTCTTTTCAGAATGATTATGTAGTTTCGGGACGGGACAAAGCTGAGATAAATTTTTCAGTCGATGATGAAATTTTGAAATCGGTTCAAAGTTAAGTTAGAGTGGGAGCATCCCAATGCCAGCAAAAATGTAGAACCCCACCCTCACCCTCCCCCCTCCGTAAGGGGAGGGAACAAGAAAGAAAGCAAATGGAACTAAATTAATGATTGAACAACTGCATCATGGATTTCACCCGGAAATTTATTTTATGGAAATTCAAACTTCCCAGTGGTCGTTCGACCAATTAAAAAATTTAGAGAGGCTATATTAGATTTTTCAAATGCGGAAGATTTAACAGCTTGGTTGGAAGCTAATTCTCCAAAAGACTAGGAAATATTAGGTAAATCTCATGCTTGGAATAACACTCAGCAATCGCTACAGCATTATCCGTCACTTGGGAGGCGGCGGATTTGCTCAAACTTACTTAGCTGAAGATAAGCAGCTACCAGGCAATCACCTCTGCGTCGTCAAGCAGCTTAAACCTCAAGCAACCGATCCGGAAACTCTACAGGTAGCTAGACGTTTATTCGATACCGAAGCACAAGTTTTGTACAAATTGGGAAATCACGATCGCATTCCCCGACTTTTTGCTTTTTTTGAAGAGAATCAAGAGTTTTATCTCGTTCAAGAATTTATAGAAGGTCACGATTTAAGTCAAGAAATTACGCCTGCTTCTCCTGGGAATGCGGGAGTTATGCAGGAAGATCAAGTTATTTGTATATTGCAAGAACTTCTGGAAATTTTAGATTTCGTACACCAGCAAAATGTGATTCACCGCGATGTCAATCCCCGCAATATCCTCCGCAGAGATAGAGACGGAAAATTAGTTTTAATTGACTTCGGCGCAGTCAAAGAAATTACTACTCAAATCACCAATCCTCAGATCAAAAATAGCTTGAGTGTCAGCATCGGTACTCCCGGTTATATGCCTAGCGAACAAGCTCACGGCAACCCGAAACTCAGCAGCGATATCTATGCCGCAGGTGCGATCGCAATTCAGTTCCTGACGGGCATCAATCCCCACCAAATGCCAAGAAACCCCGATACAGAGGAAATTATTTGGCAGGACAAAACATCAGTCAGTCCTGAATTTGCCAAGATTTTAGATAAGATGGTAAAGTACGATTTTCGCCAGCGTTATTCTAGTGCCGGCGAAACGCTGCAAGCTATTAAAGAATTGAAAAATTATTTCAGCGGTACAGTTCCTGTATTACCTCCGGTTGCTGCTGCGAATAAGCCTGTAAAATCCCGAAAAAAACTCTATTTAAAAATATTGTCGATCGCCAGTTTAATTGGCGTCAGTATTATAGCATCTATTTATGGTGTAAACACTTTTAATTCTGCCAATGCAACTGATTTGTACAACCGAGGCAATACTCTTTACAATTTAAGCCGATTTGAAGAAGCTCTGGCAGCTTACGAGCGAGCAATAACTCTCAGACCGGACTACGCGGAAGTTTGGCAGGAAAAAGCCAAAACTTTATATGAATTGAAAAAATACCAAGAATCGCAGTCAGCTTATGATAAAGCCATAGAATTAAAGCCGGAATACTTGGAAGCTTGGACGGGACGCGGTTATGCTTTGGAGAAGTTGCAACAGTCTCAAGAGGCGATCGCATCTTTTGATAACGCTTTGAAAATCCAGCCCGACTATGCCACCGCCTGGGAAGGCAGAGGCGATACTCTGTTAGATTCGCAGCGGTACGAAGAAGCGATCGCCTCCTACGAAAAAGCGGTACAGTTTCAGCCAAATTTGTACGGTGCGTGGTACAATCGGGGGCAAGCTTACCAAAAATTAAAACAGTACGATCGAGCCGTAGAATCCTATCAAAAAGCAGTTGAAATTAAATTCGATAATTTTGAAGCTTGGTATAACTTAGGCAATGTTTTCCTAGAATTAAACAAAAATAAAGAAGCTTTTGAAGCCTACGAAAAAGCCGTGCGGTTTCAGCCAAATTTTTATCAAGCCTGGTACAGTAAAGGCATCGCTTTGCTAAAAATGCGCCGACATGAAGAAGCAGTAGAAGCTTACGAAAAAGCTGTTAAATTAAAACCGGATTATTATCAAGCGTGGTACAATTTAGGTTGGTCGTACCACGAATTACGCAAGTATGAACAAGCAATTGAGTGTTATAACAGAGCCTTAGATTTAAATCCGAAAGAATATCAGGCGTGGTACAATAGAGGAAATGCTCAGTACAATTTGAATCGGTACGAAGATGCGCTAGTGTCTTACAACGAAGCCGTTTATGTCAAGCAAGACTACTCCGAAGCCTGGTACAGCCGCGGTAATGCACTTGTAGCGGTAAAAAGATACGAAGATGCGATCGCCTCCTATGACAAAGCAATTCGCTACAAACCGGATTACGGAGCGGCAATGGAAGCAAAAAAGCGGGCAGAAAGTCAGCTAGGAAGCAGCCCGCTAGAATCCCAAAAACAACAACAACAATAATTGTTATTAGTCCCCCTCTGCTAGGACTTTGGGTGTAGTAATGATTTCACGCTCCCAATAATCGTGGGGTAAGTTATCTTTTAGCGAACAGCGGGAGAAATTAAGGTAACTCGGCGGCTGTCTACTAACATCGGCCAAAAACCTCGATCGCTCAATGTTTTTACCGCAGCAGTAGCGGCGTTTTGATCCGTTGTATAAGCGACGAATAAAAAGGGACGCTGGCCGTAGGAAGCTAAGCCTACTTGCGTGCCTAATGCTTGCCTGACTTGGGCGGCTAATTCCGGTTGGTTGAAGTAATCTACTAACACTGCATAACCAGGACCCAGGGGTTGGGGATTGAAGGCAAGATTGCCGCTGGGAGAATTGGTTATTGGTTCAGAACCTGGTGCTGGCTGAGGGTTGTAGACTGGCAAATTTTGGGGTAGCGCCGCTGCGGGCGATCGTACTACGTAAGCTTGCAATCCGACAACATCTTCGATGTATTTCACCCAATCGCTGGCGATTTGCGAGTCCCGAAAGCCACCCACTCGCGTCACCGTGTCATTAATGTACCGACAAACTGTGTTGTTAGTATTTCCAGGGAAAGAGCGTTTTGCTCTTTCTTGCTGTTCGGGTGTTGGGGTGACAATTAACAGTAGATATTCATCGGACTGGGGCGGTTGGCAGCCCGACTGAGCTTTAACAGAACTCGATAAAATTGTCAATACCAAAAGGGCGATCGAAGTAGCAGAAAATAGGGGGAGAGACAAAATAAATTTGTACAATTTACCCCTAATTATTGTTAGTTGTTTCGTCTGATATTTTGCTATTTTGTTCATGCTGTCTGTAGGGATGCAAGGGCATCGGGAATAGTTGCTGACGGTGCTTGAAATTCACCTGTCAGTACATATTCTAATCGCAGTTTCAACCAGGTGATAAAGACAGGATCGGTAGAAATAATAGCGGCGGCTGGCTGAGGGCATTTTGCTTTAACTTCTGCCATTGTCGGTGCTTCTAGGAAAGCCGGCTGTTTGACCAACCAGAAGTCTATTTGTTTTTCTTGTTCGTTGTAGTTGCGAGTTCTTTCTTTAAACACTTCATCTAGGGCTTCTTCTTCTAGCAAAAAGCGTTGGCTGGCTAAAACGTAGTAGTAGGTTTGCATTTTTCTGGGTTGTTAGAGGTTGACGGTTAGCGGTTAATGCCACCTGTACCGACCAGTTTTGCTGGTCAGGGGCGGGTTTGCCGAGTTGCGGTTGTTGGAGAGTTCTAGACTCTTGTGCCGTTTACTTTACCTTATTTGCTGTCATCTTGGGTAGATGCAGAGCAAGTCGCCTCAGAAAAATCGTTGGTGGCGAGAGTGGAGGGAGTTGTGAGAGTTGCGAGATGTGCGAGATTTGCTGGTTTTTTGGGGATTTGGGCAATTATTTTTCGGGCTGGTGATTTTCGGGAAAATTGAGGTGACAATAGGAAATTAGATGGAATTGCAGGTTGAATAATTACTAATTATTGAGGTAAACAGAACGCTGTTAAACCGGATTGGGAGTGGTTTGCATATGAAAATACTTCAGACAGTTTTTGATTGGGAACCCTAAAAAAAGGCTTTGATGGTGATCGATGTGCTCGCGGGAAAATCAAGGGTTTGTGACTACTACCTAAAAACAGTCCTAACTATTGTATTAAAAATGTAAAATGTGTGGATTGATTTCCTCTCGGCGGAATAGACATCGCCCCGCTGTCACTTCCCCCATCCCACCAAAAGCGATCGCCCTCCGCCCCTGCTCAAATAAGCTCAACAAATCAGCTAAATTTGTTGCCCACGTACTGCTGCCAAAGGCTAAACTAATCTAAGTTTTACCATAAAATTTTCTCCCCCTTCATGAACATCGCTTATTTAGTCAACCAATATCCCAAAGTCAGCCACAGCTTTGTCCGCAGAGAAGTCCTAGCGGTTGAAAATTGCGGCATGAAAGTCGCACGTTTTTCGATCCGATCCTGCGAGTCAGAACTCGTTGATGGGGCCGACAAACTAGAGCAAGAATTGACTAAAGTAATCTTAGGAGTTGGTGTAAAGGGGTTAGCGTGGGGTTTGCTGCGCGTTGCCGCAACTAGACCCATTCGATTCATCGAAGCTGTGCGGTTAATGTTCAAAGTTGGCTGGCACTCGGAACGGGGGATTTTGCTGCATCTAGCTTATTTAGCAGAAGCTTGCATTCTTTTAAATTGGTTTGCAGAATCCGGTACAGCACACGTTCACGCTCACTTCGGGACAAATTCCACAACAGTTGCAATGCTGTGCCGCGTGCTTGGCGGCCCGACTTACAGTTTCACCGTTCACGGCCCTGAAGAATTTGATAAAGCGACACTTCTTTCCTTAGACGAAAAAATTAAACGATCGACCTTTGTAGCAGCAGTTAGTTCCTTCGGTAAAAGTCAGCTTTTTCGGTGGTGCGATCGCACTTTTTGGTCAAAAATTCACGTCATACACTGCGGCGTAGATACCGCATTTTTAGCTGCACCCTACGTCCCCATACCCGCAGCACCGCGCTTAGCTTGCGTTGGCCGGCTCAGCGAACAAAAAGGTCATTTGTTATTGCTAGAAGCTGCTAACTTGCTAGCAGTTCAAGGCTTAGAGTTTAAGTTGGTACTCGTAGGAGACGGGCCGCTGCGATCGGATATTGAAAAGCAGATTCTGCAACTCGGCCTGCAAAATCATATAGAAATTACCGGGTGGGCCAGTGGCGATCGAGTTCAGCAAGAGATTTTAGCTTCACGGGCAATGGTATTGCCGAGTTTTGCTGAAGGTTTGCCCGTCGTAATTATGGAAGCCCTCGCTCTCAATCGGCCCGTAATTAGCACTTATGTTGCTGGCATCCCGGAGCTCGTAGAACCCGGTGTTTGCGGTTGGCTAGTTCCTCCCGGTTCCGCAGAAGCATTAGCCGTAGGGATGCGCGCGGTATTGGAAGCACCTGTGGAAAAACTAGAACAAATGGGGAAAACAGGAGCCGAGAGAGTTGCTCAACAACACAACGTTGATTTAGAGGCCCAAAAATTAGTCGCGCTGTTTGATAGTGCTATTAAGGCGTGATTAAAAAAGTAGTAAGGCAATGCTGTTTCCCTACCCCAAAATAATCATTAGCCCTCCTCGGATGTAACTCTCGCCCTATTAATGGTAGGGAAAGGGCAGTGCCGTTTCCTGAAGGTGGGTAATATTAATTCCGATGCCACCGGATTTGATATAACAAGGGGGAGCATTATGCCTGTCCCATAATAAAAATCATTCTTTGTGGAACAGGCATCTTGCCTATTTATTTAATTAGAACGACCTACTTACAAACTTTTTAAGGAATAGGAACAGAGCGCAACAATCGATCTACAATTGCCTTAGCCCTCCTTCCCCCCGCCGGAATTAAACGGTGAGATAGTACGTGCGGCGCCACATACTTAACATCATCATCAGTAGCAAAATCCCGGCCCTCCATAAATGCCAAAGCCTGGGATGCCCGGTGCAAAGCCACCGCACCCCGGGGACTCACCCCGAGAGTAATCTCCTCATCTTCGCGCGTCGATCGCACCAAATCTACCATATACTGTTTCAAAGAGCCTTCCACCTTCACAGCAGCGCACAAACGCCGCAATTCCTGCACCTGTTCCAAAGAAATACAAGGCTGCAAATCTTCCACTGCAAAACTATCAGAAAGTCGTTCCAACATTTGCAACTCTTCCAACGCAGCGGGATAGCCCAAAGTCAAAGACAAAGTAAACCGATCCATCTGGGCTTCCGGTAGCGGAAAAGTGCCTTGATATTCGATCGGGTTCTGAGTCGCAATCACAAAAAACGGCGCCGGAACATTCCGAGAAACTCCATCTACTGTCACCTGCTTTTCTTCCATCACTTCCAGCAAAGCTGACTGAGTTCGCGGGGTCGCCCGATTGATTTCATCGGCAAGCAAAACATTAGCAAAAACTGGCCCGGGCAAAAACTCAAACTCTCCGCTGCGGGGATTCCAAATGTTAGTACCGGTGATATCCGTCGGTAACAAATCGGGAGTGCACTGAATCCGCTGAAACTTCCCATCGATCGATCGCGCCAAAGACTTCGCCAGCAGCGTTTTTCCCACACCGGGTACGTCTTCCAGCAGCGCGTGCCCACCCGAAAGCACGGCTACCAGCACCAAGCGAATAGCATCCGCTTTGCCGACCATAGTTTTGCTTAGATTTTGTTTGAGCCGCTCAATATGTTGTCTCATATCCCTGATTACTAAGTGCTAATTGCTAATGGTTGATCGAACATCAAACTGCCAAAATCTTGAGTCTTTGCCTTGCGGACTTCGTATTGGTAAAACTACAATTGTTCTGACTCATCTTCCACCATTTTTAAACCTATGACGCTGTTCTAGATCACATAATTATTAGACTTTAGCAGTTAAGAGGCTTCTAGCAATATCGCAATCTGCCTGAATTTGAGTTTTGAGAGCATCCAGAGAAGCGAATTTTTGTTCGGGTCGCAAAAACTCTACTAAACTCGCGCTCAAGGTTTGACCGTACAAATCCCCAGACCAATCTAACAGGTGAACTTCCACAGTGGGTTGCAGCCCGTCTACTGTCGGGCGACAGCCAACATTCATCACTCCATTGACAAAAGATAAATTGGATGATGTACCCGGAATTAGAGATTTGGGATTTTCCCGCTGATAGAAAGAACTTTCCTCTTTCATCTTTTCCCATCCATGCTTCAGCGAGACTTGCACCGCATACACGCCAAAACGTGGCAAAAATTTTTCCGGTGGCAGTTCGATATTAGCAGTAGGAAATCCGATCGTCCTACCCAGCCGCTGTCCGCCAACCACAGTCCCGACTAAACTGTAAGGTCGCCCCAGCAACTGATTCGCTCTTGTGAGGTCGCCGGATGCCAGACCTTCGCGGATTGCAGAACTGCTGATCCGATCGCCCCCACCGCAATTGTGCAGGGGTGCAAGAGCAACATCAATACCGTAACCGGCGGCGATCGACTGTAAATCCACAGCCGTTCCAGCGCGTCCCCGTCCAAACCGAAAATCAACCCCCACACTAATTCGACTCGCTTTTAGTTGCCGCACCAAAATTTCCTCGACAAACTCACAAGCAGTCAAAGCCGCCAATTCTCGATCGAACGGCAGCAGCACAAGTTGCTCGACGCCCATTGCTGCGAGCAATTCTACCTTTTCTGCCAGAGGGGTCAGCAGTTTTTTCGGTTGACCCGTAAAGAATTCTTGCGGGTGCGGATCGAATGTCACCACAGTGCTGTAAAGTCGATCGACCCCATCAGAATCGATCCCAGAGAGGCTGTTGCGGTCAGCCCTAATGCCTATCAAACCCTCGAAATTATGGCTGCTGCCAGCTCGATCGGGCGGTGCTGCTGAGTCATTTTCGCAGGTCGCCGGATGTTCCCTTGGCAAATTTTGATCTGTGCCAACGTTTGAGCGCGTGTTTTGCCCCGACGCAAAAACCGTCGCAGAATTTTGCCCAGGCGATCGATTTAAAATTGGCTGCACGACTTGTCGATGCCCTAGGTGCAAACCATCAAAGTTTCCCAAGGCAACAGAAGTTGGAGTCAGAGCAGCGGTACAAGAAGAAGTTACCCACACGCTTAAAATTTTGACATACTTAGTCAGATTGCGATCGCCAGTCGATGTTAGATATTAGATTTTAGATTTTAGAATTGACTCCACAGATAAATCTGGAAGTTTGAACTTTGGTCTAAACTTTTTGGTTTTCCACGACAGGAGTACGTGGCACGGTATCTGTCTTTGAGTGAGGTCAGCCCTCGCTTAAATTTCAGATTTCACCGATCGAGATTTCAGAACCACCTGACAAGCTCAAATCCCTCAGACAGACACTTGAGGCGCTTGCACCGACGCTTCAGACAAATCGTTATCAGGAGGCAGCAATTGTAACGACAAACCTTCCCGCGCCATCAAGCTATTCGGGAACCTTTGAGCCACTTGTTCTCCCACCCTGTCTAAAAACTCGTCATTGTGCAGCGGGTCGTGGTGAAAAATCACCAACTTTTTGACATTAGCAGCCTTTGCCACCTTCACTGCTTCCTGCCAAGTCGAATGTCCCCAGCCGACCTTGCTGCTCTTCTCGGCATAATACTCCTCATCGGTATAAGTAGCGTCGTAGATCAGCACCTCAGCATCCTGAGCCAAATACAGCACATTTTCGTCTAAACGATCGGGAAAATGTTCGGTATCAGTCACGTAAGCAGCCGCATACCCCCGCCAGTTGACGCGGTAGCCTATAGCTTCCCCCGGATGGTTCAACAAAGCAGTTTCCACCTTAATCTCTCCGAGTTCCAGCGGTTTGCCCACTTCTATATCGTTAAATTTCAGGTCTGCCCCCATAATTTGCAGGGGTACCGGAAAATTGGGGTGCAGCATCTGGTCGTGGAGGCGCTGCTGGATAGTAGCCTTATTAGGAGCAATAGCCCCATAGATGTGAAAGCAGTTCCCAGGAATAAAAGCTGGGACAAAAAAGGGGAATCCTTGAATGTGATCCCAGTGAGAGTGAGTAAAAAACATATGAGCTTTTACGGGCATCTGGGACAGGAGAGTTTGTCCCAAAACCCGCAATCCAGTACCGCCATCGAAAATTAGGCGGCTGTCACCCACTCGCATTTCTACACAGGGCGTGTTGCCCCCGTAACGTACTGTTTCTGCCCCGGGAGACGCTATGCTACCTCTAACGCCCCAGAAGTGAACCGTGAATTGGTTTTGCATACTAGACATGGGTTTTCTTGCAAGATTGTTCCGGCGAGTTATCGATAATAAGGTGTTTACATATTACTAAGGGCTTTACCATCAAACCCAAGCTCTTTGATGGTCGAGTTCCCCACTTGTTGGAAGTGCCAAGAGTCTCGCTCATCGCGAGAATGTAAAACTGTTGGGCTTGACAACTGAGCAATAAATTACAAGGTAGACTAATGAAGTCTCGATCGTAACTATTCTTTTCTTCTCTTCACTAGCCTAACCTCCACAGACACACTTTGGGGCCGCAGTTATGTCTGAGTTTGGTCAAAAGCCGCTGTTTTTCCAGCCTCTGCACTTGCCGAACACGATCGCGCGGTCGGTTGTTTGCCTTGCTGCTTTACGGGTTGGAACCTGGATGATGGCTTTCCTGCTATCTAGTCCGGTTGATCGACCATAATATGCAGGTGTCGGGGCTGTTTTGCGGCGATATCTGGCAGATCTTGCCGATCGGGCGTGAACGCGCCTATACAAGAATGACGGTTAGTTTATCAGACTTGAGATGCTCTCGCCATTTAACCCCTGCCCACGAGCATCAGGGAGTCCTTTTTGCCAGAACTCGGTTTAATTAACTCAACTCCCATTAATTCAAAAATCTTAGCAGTTTAGGAATGCTTCTGCTATTAATTATCAACCAATACTGTCTGGATTCTCGACCCGCCCAGAGGCTGCGGTTTGTCCAGCTAGCGATCGAGCTGAACCCAGCCTCATCTGACACCGGGGTAGCAGCGAGAGTCCGGGCCTGGGGGCAAAAGGCTAAATTTTCTCGTGCATTTCTTGGCGGACGAATTGAATCACTCAAAATTCCCTTCTTTTCTGAAATTAAAAAATTTCGATTTTTTGCCATCATGCCAACTCCGAGCGCCATTCTGTCTCAAGAGTGATGCAGAAATATTCCCTGTTAACCTGTGGTGCTTTTCCCAACAATCTTCAATAGCTCTATTTTGGGTAAGGATTTCTCGGAATTCCGCGCAGTTGCGGTACTCGTCACGGGTTTGAATTTCGGGTATCATAGAGTCTTAGACTCTTGTTTACCGAGAATCTAAATCAGTGCTAAAAAAGGCTAGATAACTTTAAGTTATTTTTCAAAAAAGTCAGTATGAATCAAGTTAAAAAAACTACAACCAAGCTGAATAGATCGCCTGTGAAAATGTCCGATCGCACTTTGGAACTCGGCAATCTCCCCTTGAGCGACCTGTCTTTAGAAATAACTGATGGCCAAGCTTTGAGGGAATTTAGTTCGGACGATCGTCGCCCGCCGGGAACCCCAACAGCCACAGGCCGGACTGCCGAAACAAGGCGTAGGAGGGCAGATGGTAAGACCTCCTGGGCCCGATCGCCTGTGGTTTCTACTGCTCTTCTCAAGTGGCTGCTAGAGCATTTGACTAGATCGAAAGGTTGGCTGGCAGTTGTCACCCTGGCAGCAGTTTGGGGGTGGTGGAACAGTCAGTTACTGTTTTCCACCGGCTTGGGGATAGCAGCGATGATGCTGGTTTACCGAGGGCAGTCGTGGGACTGGCAATTGCTGCGATCGAAAGGCGAGCAATTTTGGGATGGCCCGAACCGCCGGTTCGTTTTAGCCGTGGGTACGGGCGGCATTGCTACCTTGGGCGCTTACATGAGTTTGGCGATTTGGGCGGACTCCGAGAGCCACTGGATGGCTTTGAGCGTGATTTTGCAGAATTTGGGCACGATCGCAATTGCAGGGCTGTTGCTGCGGCAAGGGTTGAGTCGCAGGGCCGCAAAAGATGAAGTGGCGCTCGATCGCATTCTGGCGGATTTGACTGATGCTGACCCCGTGAAGCGTTTGATTGCAGTGCGACAAATGACCGATTTGGTGAATAAGGGTGGGTTTGGCCCTGTGAGCTCCGTCAAAAGTTCGATCGCCCGTTCCCGCGCTGCCGAGTGCTTTCGCCTGATGCTGAGTCGGGAACCAGAAGCTTTAGTCCGCAATGCCCTTCTCGAAGGTTTGCAGACTTGGGACGCTACTTATGGCATGGCTTTAAAATCCAAAAATCAAGTCATCGACTATTAGCTGACCGTCAAAAGCGTAAAAAGTAATTTTATGAATATTCGGAGCTTTTACGCGCAGGGGAGCCCTAGGGGCGATCGGAGAATTAGACCCGACCAGATTGGGCGCCGGCATTTCATCCTGAACAATTGGGTTGCCGTCAATGTCACAAGCAGATAAAACAGTTCGTCGCGAACTGGTGACAAGTCCCGACACCCAGCGAACTGGATACTTAAAAGTTACTTCTATCAGTCCGCTTTTCGGGGCCCCCATTAACACTGTTGCCGCAGAACCCGTGAAAAATGCTGGGTTTGAAGGTTGGATGGCGACGGCATTGCTAAAAGTCACCCCCCAATGTGCAAACTGGTGTTCTACTACTTCAAAACATTTCAAGTCTTCTAAAGCTACGCGGACGATCGCAGGTACCGTGGCGCGCGATCGCACATCTGAACCTGCGCCTGAGCGTTCTGGAGTGGCGACAAAAGACTTTTTGCCGTTTAAATCCATGCTTCGACAGGCTGTGTCAAACTCTGCCAACCCGTCAGATTGAAGACTTTTCGCATCAACCATAAAACCCTCGCGATCCCTTTTTCTGAGCAGTTGCATTTTAGTAGACCTCCCTGAGATTAGTTGTTTCTTGTGTTTTGGAATTGATAACGGCGAGGCCCGTGATTGCCAAACCTGCAATTAGGAATCGAAACCGCATCGCCCGCCCTCCAACAAAGACTTTCGACCTCAAAAGCCACTGCTCCGCAAAATATCGTGATTAATGATTTGTGATTGGCGAGCGTCGGCAAACCTGCCGCCTGCCTGAAAGCGAGTTCTAATAGTCCTCCTTTCCGAGCGCCTGCTTTCGGGTTTGGCGAACAGACTCTATTTTGGTGAGGGGTCTTACCCATCATTTTGCTATTATCTCCGATCGGCGGTAGTTTGCAAGGGTAAGGATAACTACACAGCCGAATTGCCCAAATCGCAAAACTTACTTGCTGTCTGTAGTTTCACGCTTCACCTGTACTAAAATAGATTTAAATCATTACTCAATCTTTACAAAAACGCCACCAGCTTTGCAAGTTTTTTAAACAAAGACGGGGCGATGGAAAAGAATCTAAAATATAACAGCGATTGAGGTTAGTTTATGCTTGTACCCCTCGGCTTCGGTCAGCGATCGATAGTTACTTCTCTCGGCAGAATGGTTTACTACACTGCTGAAAAAATGCCTTGGATGGGGTTGCCGACCTCAACTTCGGAAAAGCAACCAAACTTAGTATTTTTTCACGGTTTTGGTGGCGGGTCGAGTGCCTATGAATGGTCGAAAGTTTATCCGGCTTTTGCGACAGAATATCGAATTTTAGCACCGGATTTAATCGGTTGGGGGCGATCGGAACATCCGGCAAGAAATTATCAGGTTGAAGATTATATCACAACGTTGATCGAATTTCTAGAAAAAACTTGCGGCAGTCCGACAGAGGTGATTGCTTCTTCGCTGACAGGGGCGATCGCGATTCGAGCTGCGATCGCCCGGCCGGATCTCTTCAAATCCCTAATTTTGACCATACCCAGCGGTTTGTCGGACTTCGGACAAGATTACGGCAGCAGTTTCTTCGCTAAGCTAGTCAACACGCCGATTTTAGATCGCTTGCTCTACAGTACCGGAATCGCCACAGACGGCGGCATCCGTAGCTTCCTAGAACAACGTCAATTTGCCGATTCCCGTCGCGTTTACCAAGAAATTGTTGATGCTTACCTCGCATCTGCTTTGGAACCAAATGCAGAATATGCCGCCCTGTCTTTTGTGCGGGGAGATTTGTGCTTTGATTTGTCACTGTACATCACTCAGCTAACAACACCGACAGCGATTATTTGGGGAGAAAAATCGCAGTTTACCGGACCCGATATCGGCCAGCGGTTGGCAAACCTCAACCCCGAAGCAATCAAAGTTTTTCAACCTCTGGAAAATGTAGGTTTGACTCCGCAGTTAGAAATTCCCGCTGTCACGATTGGCTTAATTCGGCAATATTTAAAGTTGCTTTCAGAAGGGTGAAGAAGTTCGGCAACGGATTTTTTAACGGATGCAAACGGATGTCACGGATAGAGGTTCCAGGTTCGAGGGAAGAAGGAAGATTAATTTCCCACTACCCATAGATGTCAACTTAATCCTAAAGACCGCTGTATCTCTCGTTTATATCCAAATCTAGATCCCCCTAAATCCCCCTTAATAAGAGGGACTTTGACAATAATCTTGTCCCCCCTTTCTTAAGGGGGGCTAGGGGGGATCTAGACTCTGCTATAAGCGAGATTTATCATGAATTTTAGTCTGAATTTGACACCAATGACCACCGACAACAGTCAACAGTCAACTGACAACTGACAACTAATTATTCTTTGACTCGCACGTCGATAACGCTGGCGTTGAAAATGTACTTGTTGCCTTCAAGCTCTAGCGTAGTGCCAATTTTGACTTTCGTATTACCTAAAACCGGACCATTTTCAGTAAGTTGACCTTTTCCCTCTAAGGTAAACATCATATTTTTGCTGAAGGCTTCTTCTTCTCTGGGATCGGGGAGAGCTTTCAGAGTGCCGTTGGGCTGAGGAACTGCTAGGGTTCTGGTGAGAGTTTTGACAGATTTGATGGTAATCTGACCGGAGGGTTGATTGCGGATCACCACATTGATTTTATCGCCTGCTTTGAACAAATTTTCAACGTTTGTTCCTTTGAGACCGATCGCAATTGCATCAATTTCTACAGGTTTGACACTGGTGCCGACTTGGGCGACGGAACCGCCAGAAGTGCCGGGAAAGAAGAAGATTCCGACTGCAACTAGCAGTACGATTAGAGCGGCACCTACGTCTAGGATGCTGAGTTTGCCGAACAGCCGGCCTTGAGAATCCAAAATTTTCATAAATCGCCTATTATACTGATAGCGACAGGAGTATGTTTACAAGCTCAGGACTTACGCAGACATCGATGAAAAACAGATGCTGCTATTGCTGAGCTACCGCTGGCAATTACATACTTTATTGATGCGTAAGTCCTGAAGCTAAAAGATATTACCACAACGATCGCCCAAAATCCGCATGACTGGGGCACTTAACCCAGAAGGCAGTTAACGGCGGTTGATCGGCCTTGGCTGGATCGCCCAAAAGCTGGTGGCGCCGTTCAAAATTGACAAAAAGCTAGAATAGCAACTAAGCAGCCTCAAATTACGTCTGCCTATTTAGTGACTTTTCAAGTTTTTTCTACAATTTTATCTAACTTCTGGCACGTATCACTCATGTTAAAAAGTTTTTGGTTGACTTGCCGGCATACTTGCAGCCGGGGGATTTATCTGTTTCTGTCCCTGATTGTGGCTGCGGGTATCGGGGTGGTTTCCCCGGAACCGACTCAAGCATTTTCTTTGCCTGAACTGATTTTTCGGGGCATTCAAGTTATTCAATTGTCGAATATGTCCGATCGACAAGAGGTGGCTATTGGTCAACAAATTAATCAGCAGTTAACGAACAGCGAGTTTAAGATTGACCGCGATCGGGACACTACAGAATATATCAACCGCATCGGTCAACGACTCGCTCAAGAAAGCACTCGCCCGAATATTCCTTATACTTTTCAAGTCATTGACGACGACACGATTAATGCTTTTGCAACTATGGGCGGTTTTGTTTATGTGAATAAAGGCTTGATGGCAGCGGCGGACAATGAGGCAGAATTGGCAAGTGTGATCGCCCACGAAATCGCTCACATTAATGCTCGCCACGCGGTTAAACAAATGCGTCAAATGGCCATAGCTTCAGGTGTAGCTTCCGCCACAGGGCTCGATCGATCTCAGGCGGTTCAGATTGGGGTGGAACTGGCTTTGCGCCGTCCCCACAGCCGCCAAGCTGAGTATGAAGCCGATCAGTTGGGATTGCAAACTATGGGGCGAGCGGGCTACGCTCAATCTGGGATGGTTGATTTTATGAAAAAGTTGCTGGACAAACCTTCTCCTCCTAGCATTTTGAGCACTCACCCGGCAACTGGCGATCGCATTGCGGCTATTTCACAGGCTATCGATCCGGATCTTGCTAGCGGTGAAGGTTTGAATAATGAGGATTACAGGCTAGAAATCCGCAGACTTTTAGGTTCGTAGCAAATGTAAATCAGTCAGGCACTCTCTTATTTTCTCTTCTTTTTTCTTACTTCGCGATCTTCGCGTCTTCGCGGTTCGTTAAAAAATAAATCCAGTTATTAGGGTAAGTCAGCAGCAAGTTAATTTCGATTTAAGAGATCGGACTTAAGCTGACATACCCTACAAAGAAAACTTGATTTAACACTGCTGTTGAACAACAGAATCGATCGCAGGTTGCGAGGGTGCAATCGGCTGCGGCTTCAATTGCCTGACAACTTCGTCAAACGGCAAAATTCGGACTTGATTGTTAAATACATTTACTTGATAAACTCTGCGGTAGCTGAGGTCAAATCCAGTCAGCCAACCGCTTTTGGGATGATAAGCACCCGTGTCAATATCCAACCACCCTTCGCCCCTGACTAATTCGCCCGGTCTGACCCCATGAAAGGTAAAGGTAATCGTGTGACCGGTGATAATTAATTTATTGGGAAAATAGGGTTTCGACATCGTGTGAAATTCCCTGCGAATCCAACACAGTTGTTCGATCGACTGTTCATCGATCGACAGATGTGGGTCAACGCCGGCGTGAACCAGCCAGATGTCCCCTAAGTCCAAGTGCGTGGGGAGCGATCGCAGCCACTCTAAGTGTTTGTACGGCATCATCCCTGTATCTCTGTAGCTTGCTACTGTCGCATCGCCGCCACTGTAGAGCCAAGATTGCCACGCTCGCATATCCATCGGCGTCCCCGACAAAGCTTCCAGCATCAGTTGTTCGTGGTTGCCCAACAGAGTTTGGTATGGGCTTTGCTGCACAAAATCTAATACCTGAGCGCTTTTGGGGCCGCGATCGATTAAGTCTCCCAAAAAATAGACGCGATCGTTCGAGCTGGGGGCAAGTGCCTCTAGCAGGGTCATTAACCCGTCGTAATGCCCGTGTACGTCCCCGATAACAATGCGCCGGTGCTCCATTGTGTTTATCCGCTTCCCTGACTCAAAAGCCCCATCTCTAGCTTATAGCATCTGATTTTGCTGCTATTTGCCTCCCCTCTTTTACGGTGGAGGGGTGTCACCCATTATACTCCTTTGTATAAATGTCGTGTAAAGCTCGCCAGTGTCTGTTTGCGTAGCTACTGATAGAAACACAGGCAAGCTGTTAATTGTGGTTCTGCAACTGCTGTTAGTGAGTCAAAGCTTTGAGTTATTTCACGCTTTAGGGTGCATCAGCGATTAGACGACGGATTAAGTCGAAAATAATCCTAGCTGACACACCCTAAAAGACGATCGAGCCTTAACGATTGTCACTGAGTCAAAGCTTTGAGGAATGTCTGGAGTTCTGCCAAAAAACCTTTCTTTTTTACAGGTTTGGCAGGTGTGGAGGAGTCAGGATCGGCGCTTGGGAGAGAAGCGGCTAAAATGCGCTCTAAATCGTCTCCGACTGGTTTTTGGGCGGTTTCAGAAATTAGTTCGTATTCGTCGTTGGTTTCCAGCCACACTTGCCACGGTTGAGGGTAGCAGCGGAATAAAGCAGCAGTGTCTAGGGGTCTGATATAGTAGCAAGATTCAATTTTGCTGAGGAATCGATCGCGCAATTGGCGGCCCGCATAGCCTATACCTATGGTGGCAACATCTTCCAGGCGCGGGTTGAGTAGAATTACTGGGCGACCGGCCGCAGCTATGTAAATTTTTTCGACTTGGGCAACTTCTACGGCTGCTGGATTGATCAAAAGGAAAAGTTGATCTTCCGGTGCTATTTTATCTTCAACAGGGGTGCGACTGCTACCCAAATCAGTGACTTTAAACGGTGTTTCTCCCCAGTCGCGGCGCGCGAGGGCTGCCGCACCGGTGTCGGGAAAAAAGACTTTTACTCCGGGGTAGATTTCCTCAAATTCTGGGAGAAATTGTAAGGTGATAGACTGTGCTTGCAGGGCGATTTCTGGAAATACTAATTCGACTTGCAGTAGAGTTTTGCCGTCCGAGAGGGCAGCGGCGGTGGCAATGCGGGATTGGGCGATCGCCTCGTTGAGATCCTTGGGCAGTTCTGTCATTAATCTAATTGTTTTTACTCGACTTCTCTCAATCTAATTTTACTTGAGATATTGCACCATTCTCAATTACCTGTTTAGGAACAGGCAAGATGCCTGTTCCACAAAGAGTGAATTTTCTTGTGGAACGGGCATCTTGCCCGTTCTTAAGAATGGTGCAAGATGTAAGTTTTACCGCCTCAAGCAACAAAAGCTAACACCGACACTGGCGAACCGGAACCTCCCAAAAGAGGCAATATTCCGATAACTAAAGTGATGTCAGCCGCAGGTAACAAGTCTAGATTTGCTAGATTTTCCAGCACTATTCGCTGCTTTTCCAATACCAATTTGTTAACCGCAAAACTTTCATCTCGCCCGGTATCGACTCCGTGGGTGTCGGTTCCTATTCCGGCGATTGATCGTTCTTCTAGCAAAAATTGAGTTGCTGCTTTGCCAAATCCGGGAAAATGGCAAATCCCGCGTTCGTCTCGGTTGAAAAATGCTTTCTCGTCATTCCATTTTTCTTGCCAGCCAGTATACAATAAAACTAGATTTCCCGGTTCTATAAGTTTGTGCTGCCGTTCCCAAGTCAATATATCATCAATTGTTAAAGTGTAGTCGGGATTGGCAAGACTTTGCTCTCGGATGTCGATCGTAATTGCAGGGGAAACTAGCGACTGCGGGGAATAACTATCAATGCTGGCGCCTGCTGCATAAAAGCTATTGGGTGCGTTGATGTGAGTTGCGCTGTGTTCGCCCATCGAGAATTTTCGCAGGAAATACCCGTCTGTTTCTATTTGAGCTACTGGGGCAATTTCTGTCGCTGGATCTCCGGGCCAGATGGGAATGTTGGGATGAATTACATGGGTTAAGTCTATAATGTGGCTGTAGGCAATCGTTTTTAAGTTATGTGAGTTGAAGTTGTTTGTCATCAGGTTAAATATACCTATTATTTATTAAATACAGTTAAGTTTTTGACATTCTGCGCTCTCAATATAAAATCTCAAATCTAAAATTCGATTAGTCGATCTAGCGTTGCTTCCATAACATCCTTTGTTTGTCCGGAAACAGTATACACCAAAGCTTCTCGGTAAACTCTCCCGGCGGGGTGTAGCACACCGTTAGCAGCACCGCTAGAAACTGCAACCGCCGCGTGCCCGCAACGCACCGCTAAATCAATGGCTTGAGCTCGCAGCCCTAATTGTTCTGCTTTCGAGCTATGTTGAGATTGTGGGAAATTCTGTTTTAGCCGATCGAGCTTTTGCTCTAATTTTTGGGAAGCCGCCGCTATCAAAGGTGAATTCTTAACAGCAGCCGCTGCTGCAATTACATCCAATCCCGCTCGAATACAGCCAAAAGTACCCGGAACAAAATTCAGTATATTTTTGCTGTCGTTTTCCGAAATCCAGCCGACAGGTTTAACTGAAATTATTTCCGATTCATGCAGCAACCAATTATCGAGAGTGGCTGTCACAGTATTAGTCGAACTCATGGCGATTAACTGCATGATTTCGCTAAAAGCTATTTTCCCCGATTCGCGTTCAATATTGGCAAAAGGCACTAAACCGAACACAGAGCGTTCGTCAGGAAGTACCGCCGCTACAATAAACTTTTGAAACAAGCCAAAACCTGTTACCCAAGGAACTTTTCCTGACAGTAAATACCCCGATTTTGTGGGAGTTGCGGTGACTGCCGGATTGCCCGATCGCCTCAAATGCGAAAACCCAATACCCAAGCGTAGCTCTTTTTGGGCAATCGCGGGCAAGTATCTTCTTTTTAGCATTTGATTGTCGCTGTTGGCAAGCATCGCAGTTGCGCTGTGGTGCTGAGTTTGCAGGAAAGACAATGCGCCGGAATATCGAGCCGTCAATTCCTGGTATTGGTAAAAAATCTCCGGTGCAATTTCGGCACCGCCCCATTTTTGGGAAACTCGCAATGCTAAGAGCGATCGATTTTCTAATCCAGCAACTGCTGTTTTCAGCGCTTTCGAGTCGCTGTCGATAATTTCCGCCTGGGGTGCAACGCACTTTTGTAGGTAAGTTTCTGTGCTGTTGAGAATTTCTTGGGAATCCATTCTTTATAATTATTTTATAGTAAGTTTTACCTTATTTAGAAAAGTTTGATTTCCCACTCATAGGGAACTATAAAAACCCAGTGACTGCGATTTTTGCGACAAGTCACGAAAAATCTACGAAGCCACCGGATTTATGAGGTAATTTTATAGTAATTTTTATTCACACTTGTGTGGGGCAGAAATTGAATTTCGCGCCCCAACTAATTTATTTCCAGACTTTCCAAGGAGCCTTCCCTTCATCCCAAAGCTCATTTAAATACTTGTATTCTCGAAAAGTATCCATCGCAAAGAAGAACCCATCATGACGGTAAGCCATCAACTGTCCGTCTGCAGCCAAACGCTGCATCGGCTCTTGTTCTAAAATACAATCATCTTCCCCTAAATACTCAAATACCCGGCGGTTAAATATCATATATCCAACACTAATCCAGCCGTCGATTTGAGGTTTTTCAGAAAATTGAACTACTCGGCTATCGCTGTCTACATCCAAAATTCCAAAGCGAGAAATCGGACGAAATGTGGTGACAGTTGCCAGCTTACCATGAGACTTGTGGAAATCGACTAAAGCCTCAATATTGACATCAGCTACTCCGTCGCCATATGTCACCATGAAATTCTCGCGATCGATATATTTTTCGATCCGTTTTACCCGCCCTCCTGTCATGCTTGCGGCGCCAGTTTCAGCTAGTGTAACTTTAAAATCTTGTTCGAGGTGTTCCTCGTGATAAGTGATGGTATTTTGGCGTCCCAGACAGATAGTAAAGTCATTGTTCATGGCTTCATAATTGAGGAAATATTCTTTAATCATGTTGCCTCGATAGCCCAAGCACACAATAAAGTTTTGGAAACCGAAGTGTGCATAGATCTTCATGATGTGCCAAATAATCGGATGCCCCCCCACCTCAACTAAGGGTTTGGGACGAAACTCTGTTTCTTCTCTGAGACGAGTACCGAGACCGCCTGCTAGGATAACTACTTGCATTTTTTCACATTTTTAAAGATAATAAAGTAACTTATCATCAATCATCAGGATTTTTTTCAAAGAATTATTAACATTTTCTCATAGTGAGTGAAGCTTTGTAAACCGCAGAAATCACGAACTATTATAAATAATTTTAGGGTGCGCGCGACCGCAGCGTGTATTTGAATGCTGCGCGCAATTTCTAACTAGCAGTAGGGTGGGTACTGCGAACCGTATATTTGAATACAGCGCATTTTCTAACTTACTAAGAGTCGATTAAGACATAGACAAAAAAACAGCAAGTACCTATACTAAATATAAGAAATAGATTCAACAGCAATGAAAAATCAACTCGATCGCCTAAAAAACTTTTTAGGTATCCTCTGTGCGATCGCCTCAATAATTATATTATTCCAATCGGCAATACCTGGTGTTTACGCCACGGTTGTTGCACCGGAAGGCTCAACTATAGCACCAACCACCCTAGCTTTTGTTCCGAACATACCGGGCGGCGGATTAGAATTTCACGAATCAGCAGGAGGGCACACTTTAGAGAGACACGTTGGTAAAACAGAAGCACAACTAGCACAGCGACTCGCAAGCGAAACAAGAATTTCTGCAGCATCTTCTTTTACCGATCGTTCTGTCGCCGAAGCGGCTATTGCAGAAGCAATGAACAGAAATCAAAGTGCGATCGACTCCTGGGTGAAAAGTCGAGGCAATCGTTATACGATCGACTACAATGCCAACAGAATCATTGGCATTACTCTGCGTCGCCGAGCATCCAAAGCAACTTCGACAACTAGCCTGAGAATCGTCCTCCAGCGCAGCGCCAAATTACCTCCCGGATACTTTATTCTCACAGCTTATCCCCAATGATCGATCAATTTCCTCATTTAACCCAATTTTTCAGTTCCTACTTTCACCAAGACTGGCCTTTAGAAGCTGACACTCCCAGTGATGTAGTGAACAACTACCGCAGCAGCGAACCACCCGAAAGTGTTGAAGCTGCATCGCAAGAACTCAGCCAATTGCTAGAAATGCCGATCGCCCCAGCCGATTTAGAAGCATTCATCCTCGATGAATTAGGGTGTTACTACGACCCCCAATCCGAAAATCAAACAGTCCGAGGGTGGTTGGAATCGGTGCAAAAATCTTTGAATAATCCCAGTTAAAATATATATATTTGTAAGAACACGGCTATATATTTATAAGGACACGGCCGTGCCGTGTCCCTACAACTTGTCCCCAATTCAATAGGATAGCTAGCTCACTTACTAACCGTCAATAAGTAGCCTTCGTGGACGTTTAAATTAGGGATAACATAAGCCAAGCTGCCGCTACCTACCGAAAAACTTTCTTCTTTAACGGTGACAAGCTGTGGCACTGCTCCTTCTTGATTGTTGGGAATTTTCTCTAATTTTAGAGTTATTTTTTGACCTCTTTGAATACCAAGCTGCTCCAAATTTCCGAGGCTTAATGTTACCGTTGTTGCTGAGGAAAAATTGGGATCGAAATAACCTAAAAGTATCTGTGCTTTACCTTCCGAATTTGATTTGCTGGCTAAAGCGACAAGGCGATTGTTATTTGACCAGCTCCGCACCCGCGAATTAACTCCCTCAGCATAAGCTTTGTATGTCCACCAAGCTGCTCTCGGTTCAAAATTATTAGGCGTGACCATCCCACTCAGCGTATTGTTGAAGCAATTGCTAACTTTATTTGGCCCTTTGCTCTCCCAACAAGCTCTGCAAGCACCGTCAGCTTTTGCATACTCTAAGTTATACAAATAACCTAAGATTTCTCCCGGCTGGTACTGCGCTAAGTTCCCCACAATTTCATTGACGTAAATTTTTTGCAATTTCAGTTCCTTGTAAGAGGGACTTTGCTGAAAATTGCGTTTAGCCTCAATTACGTGATCGTCAACAAATAAAATCATCGTGTCGTTAAGTTCGTGCCATGAGAGGAAGTTTACTTCAAGTTTGTTAGCCTTGCAGTAATCCAAAAAAGCGGCGAGATATTCTTTGCTGTAGCGGCCGAGGCTCGGCCCGCCAATCATCGCTGACGGTCCCAATTCTTCCCGCAAGATTTTGTAAGCTCTTTTGTAAGTTTCAAAGAATTGTTCTCTGCTTCCCTTCCAAAATGGATCTTTCAAATCTGGTTCATTCCATACATCCCAAATAATTTTTTTGCCTTTATTTTGCTGGGCTAACTGTCGGATGAATGCTTCCCACGCGGGGTAATTTTGATATGGCCAGCCATTGGGATTGCTACCGTAGCCCCACAAGTCGCTAACTACTAACTGAAACTCGGCTCCGCTGGCGATTACTCGATCGTAAATATCGAGTCTCCCGGCCCGCCAAAGTTTGGGCTGTAAGGGTTTTATCGAGCTATCCGGCGGTTTGGCAGTGTCGATTCCGTGCAGGATGCCACTCATGGAAATTGTACCGGTGGCAGGCTGTCCAAAATCTACTGTCACGTTCGATCGCAGTTGGGCGATCGCTTTTGCCTGTCCCAAATAGGCTATTAACAGAACAGTGACAATAGCTAAACCAATTGGCAGCAGTCTATGAATACGTGGGAAATTGAATTTAAGTTGCATATTTTTCTTTGGTTGGTGTTTGGTGGAATGGGCATCTTGCCCGTTCCTGAGAATGCTGCTAGAACTCAGTTTTAACGAACAGATGACAACACTTCAAAACTCTGTATTGATTCTATCACTTGTTGCCAGGAGCTGGAGTTAATCAGCTCGTTGGTATCGAACGGAACTGCTTTTTCCGCAGCGAAAATACCAAAATTTTTCACCCAATCAAAGATAGTTTCTGTGGTAAAATAAGGTGTGCAAGCCCAAGCAGATTGCAAATTATTCACCATCTCGTACATATCTCCCCGCTCGTAAGCCTCCCAAGCTTTCCACACTAAATAATAGTATTTCAGCAGGCTATCAACTTGCTGTACCTGCTTTTGGAGTTTCGGACTTATAGAGAAACTGTCGCTCTCATCACTTACAAATGCCTGTTCAATTATTTCTCCATATTCCCGAAGCATTCGTTCTTCTTTGAATAGTTCTTGAGCTCGCGCTTTGCAAGCTTGTCCTGCAAGCCTGCGCGCTTCGGGATTTTCGGCCCATATTTCGACCGTTTCTATTAACTCTTTTACTGTTCCTGCTGGATCGATTGTAGGATCGGGCAGTAGCTTTCCCGTGTCTCCCAATTCTTCGGGAATACCGCTGACTGCTGTGGCAATTACGGGCAATCCTTTCGCCATTGCTTCCATAATCGCTAGTGGCATTCCCTCAGCTTCGGAAGATAAAATAAAGATATCACTGGCGTCTAGCCAATCGGCAATATCCCAGCGCTGTCCTAAGAATTTAACCTGTTCTTCTACTCCCAATTGGCTCACAGTTGCTCTTAATTCAGGTTCCAGATTGTCGTGAGTAGTAGACCCAGGCCCGGCCCAAACAAAGTAAATTTGGGACCAAATTGGACGATTTTTCAATTGGGCGATCGCCTGCAATTGATACTGATATCCTTTAATTGGAGTCAATCTCGCCGCCGTAAAAAAAACAACAGCATTTTCGGGGATTCCTTGTTCTTGACGCAGGCGTTGGCGAGTGGAAAGATTCGGAGGCTCAAAATAACTATTTGGTCTGCCATAATAGATTACTTTTCCCCGTTCTAGACGCACTTTAAATAGACTTTGGAACAAGTTTAAATTCTCGTGGGAAACAGCTACTGCTGCTTTGGCTACCATGTACTGGTAGGCAACTGCATCGAAATAGGGAATTTGATCGCCGCGATCGAAAGTTTCATAATTGCGATTGATATAACCCAAACTGATTATGTACGGTATATTTTGCTCGATCGCAACTTGTTTTGCGGCAAAGTTAGCCATCGGCCACCCGTCACTAAATATAATTAAATCCGGTCGAGCCTGGGCGTAAATCTTTTGAGCGTCATCTAAATTGTAAGCTATTCGCAAAAACTCTTTCATCGTGTCGAACTCTAGCCAAATATGTTCGATACCTAGCTGTTTTTGTTCGGTAATTAAAGGGTTAGAAGCTTGACTTTGAACGCTGGTAACTCGGTAGCCATCCGCAGCTAATTTACACATCAGCGAGTGGTTGAACTGAGCCAATCCGCCGACTCCTGAATCTTCTGTGTACAAGAGTACGTGCTGTCTTGGCTGCCGAGAAGTCGAACTGGGAGCCGATTGAAACTGATAAGGATTGTTCGCTGCGATCGCCACTATGTCTTGCCATTCCTGTAAATTGGTTAAAGCATAGGCATCAAAGTGGTAGCCGTACTGTTCCGAAACTCCCTTAAAAGTTTCCAACCAATTAAAAACAGTTTCAGTACCTGTCAGATTAGTGTAATGCAGAGATTTTTCCAGACATTCGACCATTTCTGCCAAATATCCGTCGCGATACATCCGCCATGCTATCCATACGAAACACTTGTAACGTTCCGCGCGTTTCAAGTCGCGGATGTGCTGAGGTAAATCTGGCCGAGCAAAAAATTGCTCCATCAAAATTTCCGTATTTTTCATTAATTTGGAGCCGTTAGACATGATATTGCTGTCGTGCTGACGATAGCAGGTTAATATCTCTTTTAACCAAACTGACTTGCAGCCTTTTAAAGCTAAACGTAGCACAAAATCTAAATCTTCGGTTGGCGGCAAGCGATGATCGAAACCGCCCAAGCGTTCCCACCACTCTCGCCGCAGCATCATGGCGCTGGGACGCACTGATTTGTACAAAACAAAACTTTCTAAATCTAATTTTGGTGCTCCTTCCCAAGGCTTTACTCCATAGATGCCTTTCTCGTTTTTGTCAACAATAACCCAACCTGTTTGCACCATATCTAATGTGGGATCAGCGTCAAAGCAAGTTACTTGTTTTTCTAGTTTTTCTGGTAAGAAGAAGTCGTCAGCATCGAGAAAAGCTAAAAATTCCCCTTTTGCTAACTTACAAGCATGATTTCGAGCAATTGCTGCTCCTTGGTTATCTTGATAGATGTATTGAATTAAATCGAGGTAAGGTGCTAAAACTTGGCGCGTGTTGTCAGTTGAACCGTCGTCTACGACGATAATTTCCCAGTTTTCATAAGTCTGGCTGAGAACACTCTCTATGGCTCTGACAATGTAGCGCTCGCAGTTGTAAGCCGGGATAATGACACTGACGCGCACTTTTTTGGGAGGAATGATACTACCCATTAACTGTTTCCATTCGGGTATTTTTCTGAGAGCCATGCCATCAATTGGGCAGCCGTAGGTGTTAGAAATTCCGATAAGGCGCTTTACCCAATCTATTATAGTTAGTGTCAGCGAGGACGGGGTATAATCTAAAGATTTTTGCAAATACTCAGTCATTTCTGCCGGATAGCCGCTGTAGTAAAGTTGCCACGCCATCCATGTCAGAGCTTCATACAACGCCTGCTTTTCTAATTGGCGGATGTCCTCTGGCAAGTCGGCTCTACTGAAGAAATTTTGCTTTAATTTAATACAAAGGTTTGCCTGTTTTAGCGCTCTCTGAATGGACACATTTTGCCCGTGCTGGCGGTAGCATACTGTCACTTCAGGCAACCAAGCAGCTTCGCAGCCAGATAGTGCTAAACGCAAGATTAAGTCGGCATCATCTACTGAATCATACTGAGAATCAAAGCCACCGACTCGTTCCAGCCACTGCCGCGAAAACATCATCGCACTGGGAAGTAGTGGCAGATAAACAATCCAGGTTTTTAAGTCTAGCTGAGGCAAATATTCCCAGGGTTTGACATCGAAAATACTTTCGCCTTGCTCTTTAATCATTCGCCAGCCACTATTAACAATTCCTAATGATGGCTGAGCGTCAAATAACGCAACTTGTCCAGCTAACTTATCTGACAATAAAAAGTCATCTTGATCTAAAAAAGCAATTAATTCACATCGGGATTCCTGAATTCCTCGGTTGCGGGCGGCAGCTACTCCTTGGTTTTCCTGATAAACATAGCGAATTTTTTCAACATAAGGCTGCAATGCTTGGCGGGTGTCGTCGGTTGAGCCGTCGTCTACGACGATAATTTCCCAGTTTTTATAGGTTTGGCTGATGACGCTTTTTACCGCTTGCGCGATGTAGCGAGATCCATTATATGCTGGAATAATTACACTTACTCGCGGTGTCGGATTTGCCATTGACATGAGTTTTATCGGTGATAAGGAAGGGTTCGGTAACTGATTCGGAAACGGAGGTAACGGAGGTAACGGAGGTAAGGCAGAAGGCAGAAGGCAGATACAATTGTACTGCTGACAGCAATCCGAATTTGAAAGGTAAATCTGGTATTTTAGCGTGCATAAAATACAGATTCAATTCCCTGTACTTCCTCGACTAATTGTTGCCATTCTGCTGAATTAATTAGAGAATATGTATCTAAATTATGCCCTTTAGCTGACGAAAAATTGCCAAAATATTCGACCCAGTTTAATAGCGTTTCTGTAGTCAAAAAAGGTGTGTACTTCAAAGATTCTTGAAGCGACTTCTGCATTCTGCTTAGATCTTCTTGACAGTAAGCCTGCCAAGCATTCCACACTAAAGAGCTGTAATGCACCCGGCTTTCTATCTTCGTTATTGACCTCTGAACCTCTTTTTGAGCAACAAATTGATCTGTTTGGTTATCATCGCAAACTAAAGCTTTTTCGATCGCCTCCATCGACTCTGCCAACATCCGTTCCTCTTTGAATAGTTTCTCTGCCCGCTGCTTGCAAGCTTGACCGATTTGATGGCGCAATTCTGAATTCATCGCCCAAGCTTCTACAGTTTTCGCCAATTCCCTCGCGGTTCCCTCTGGATCGGTATTCGGATCGGGCAACAATTTCCCAGTATCGCCAAGCCCTTCAGGAATACCGCCCACAGCCGTTGCAACTATCGGCAATCCCTTAGCCATCGCTTCCATGACTGCAAGAGAAGGCGCTGCATCTGCCAGAGAAGTCAAAATGAATATGTCGCTAGCATCAAGCCAATCTAGGATATCCCAGCGCTGTCCGATCAACTTTACGCGATCGCTCACCTCTAACTCTTTAATAGTTTTCCTCAATTCTATTTCTACATTGTCAGCGCTTCCCTCACCAGTTCCTGCCCACACAAAATACAGTTTAGACCACACAGGAGACTGCTGCAACTGCTTGATTGCTTCGATCTGATATCGATGCCCTTTAATCGATGCCAATCGAGCCGATGTGAAACAGACAATCGCATCTTCAGGAATGTCTATTTCTTGTCGCAGGCGTTGACGAGCCGCAGCATTAGGAGGTGCAAAATATTTGGGAGAACGTCCCAAATAAATCACTTGTCCTCGCTCTTTTGGCAACTTGAAATCTTGGCATAATAAATTCAAATGTTCGTAAGCGCCAACAATCAAGGCTCTAGCTTGCAGGCAGTGGTAGAGCACTCCTTCTACATAAGGCACTACATCCCCGCAGGCAAAAGTTGCGTGTTCTGGCATAACTAACCCAATCACCATCATGTATGGTATTCCCATTTCAATAACTACCTGTTTAGCTGCAAAATTGGAAAAGGGCCAACCATCGCTAAAAATAATCATATCCGGTTGATTGCTAGCAAAAAGCTCTCGTGCATCCTGAGTATTTCTTAACACCCGCTGTAAATCTTTATGGCCGCTAAAATCCAGCCACAAATGCTCTATACCTAACTCTCGTTCTCGCTCCAGCAAGGGGCTAGAATGTTTGGTTTGCACGCAAGTGACTCGATAGCCTAACAAGGCTAACTGACAAAGAATGGCATGATTATACTGCGCTAATCCTCCCACGCCCGGATCGTCGGTGTTGTAGAGTAGAATGTGCGTTTCCCTACGGGGTAGCTTCGCTTCACGCGCTGGTGAAGCTGTGGGAATAGAACTCTGTTGAGATTGGGGTGGATTAGTCATCACCATCAGAATTATCTCTTGCCATTCCGCTAACGTACTCAGCGAATAAGCGTCAAAATTTTCACCATATTCTTCCGAAGCCATCTGAAAACTTTCTAGCCAATTCAAAACTGTTTTTGTTGGCGAAAAAGGCGTATGTTGTAATGACTCTTCTAAACACTGTGCCATCTCTGCTAGATGACCGTCGCGATACATCCGCCATGCCAGCCACTTTAAGCATTGATAGCGTTCTGGGTTTTTTAACTTCTGGATTGACTGAGGCAAATCGGGTCTAGCGAAGAATTTTTTCATCACTATTTCTATATTCTTCATTACGCGAAAACCGATTGACATGAGATTAGAATTGTGCTGGCGATAACAGGTAAGTGTTTCTTCTAACCAAACTGCTTTGCACCCCTTTAAAGCTAAACGCAAGGCAAAGTCTAAATCTTCTGCTAGTGGAAACTGAGAATCAAAACCGCCCAATTTTACCCACCACTTTCGGCGCAGCATTATCGCACTCGGCCGCACGCATTTATATAGAATAAAGCTTTCTAAATCTAATTTAGACGCTTGCTGCCAAGGCTTGACAGCAGAAATCTCTCGCCCGTTTTCATCGACGATCGACCAACCTGTTTGCACCATATCTAAGGTGGGGTCAGCGTCAAAGCAAGCTAGTTGTTTCTCTAGCTTGGATGGTAGGAAATAGTCATCGGCATCTAGAAATGCCAAAAACTCGCCTTGCGCTAGTTGGCAAGCAATATTTCTGGCGACTGCTACTCCTTGATTTTCCTGGTATATATAGCGAATTTTGTCAAAATAAGGCTGCAATACTTGCTGCGTGCGATCTGTCGAACCATCGTCTACAACTATAATCTCCAAGTTAGTAAAAGTTTGACATAGGGCGCTTTCTACCGCTTGTACGATGTAGCGATCGCCATTATATACAGGTATAATTACGCTGATGAGCGGTGTTTGATTGACTGTTGACATTATTTAGCTCGCTGTTAACCTATGATTATCTAGTTTAGATTAATGTGCCGGACATTCAGCATTATTTTGTGTTCGGTAGATCTACTTACAAAAGCTTGAACTTTGGCAAAGTGTAGCATATAATTTTACAGGGAATCATTACTCAAAAGGAAAATAAAAAATGAATTCGGAAACAGCGCAGGTGAATTTTCAGCAACAGGCAGAACTTTATTTAGCTACAGGCAACTTCGAGCGAGCGATCGCACTTTGCCAACAAGTTTTGGCATCTGAACCCAACTCTGCAGAGAGTTGCAAGACCTTGGGGAAAGCGCTGCAAGCTCAGGGTAAACTAGAAGACGCAAGGTATTGGTATAAAGTTGCGATCGCCCACCAACCCGATTTTGCCGAAGCTTTTGCTAACCTCGGCACTCTCAGCGCTACTTTGGAACAGTGGCAAGAGGCGATCGCCTGTTACCAAAAAGCCATCTCCCTGCAACCAAACTTTGCAGGATTTTACCGTAATTTAAGCCGGATATTTACTCAAGTCGGTCAAGCTGAAGAAGCAGCAGACTGTTGGTATCAAGCACTGATCGTGGAACCGATAGAAACAGCAGAAGAATATCTCGATTTAGGTAATACTTTGCTGAGCCAAAATAAGCCTGAAAAAGCGCTAGTTTGTTACCATCGCACCATTTTTTTAAACCCGAGTTGTTGCGAAGCTTATTGCAAAATAGCAGAAGCTGCTAGCGACTTGAAACAGTGGGACGAAGCTATTGTTAACTATCGCAAAGCGATTAAACTCCAGCCGGATATTTCGGAGCTTCATTACAAATTAGGAAATGTTTTGCAAGCTAAGGATCTCTGGCGCGAAGCGGAGGCTGCCTACCGAAAAAGTATTGATTTAAATCCCAATTCTTTTTTGTCATACTACAACTTAGGCAGCGTGCTGCTCAATTTAGAAAAATGGCAAGAAGCTGCGATAGCCTACCGCACGGCTGTTGAAATTAACCCGGATTATTCTTGGTCTTACTACAGCATCGGTGCAGCTTGCGATCGATTAGAGCAATGGTCGGAATCCGCTGCGGCTTACCAGCGCGCTACTGAAGTAGACCCGAATTTCTTCGCAGCTTTTCACAAGTTAGGAGATGCTCTTTTTAAACTAGAAAAGTGGTCAGAAGCTGAGGCTGCATACGAACGGGCGATCGCCCTAAATGCAGATTTATTTTGGTCTCATTATAACTTAGCTTTGACTTTAGTTAAACTTCAAAAGTTTGAACCAGCAACACTAGCTTATCGGCGGGCGATCGCACTCAATCCAGAATTCTCTTGGACTTACCACAATTTAGGAGAAGTGCTGTTAAAAACTCAACAGTGGAAAGCCGCAGCTAGCGCTTATCAACGTGCTATTGAACTTAATCCCCGTATTTCTTGGTCTTATTACAATTTAGGCGATGCTTTGAGTGAAAGTCACGAATGGAACGATGCTGTTTCTGCCTACCTTTGTGCGCTTAAAATCGACCCGTCTCTACCGAAAATTTACATGAAGTTAGGTAAGGCTCTAATTAAAAGAACTCCGGTAGATTCAGATCTAGCAACTAGCTACTATCACCACGAAATGCAGCCGCTGCACCCTCCTGAATTTTACTGCGAAATCGCCCAAAAGTTTGCTGAGAGCGATCGGCGTAACGAAGCCATAATGTTGTACTTGATGGCATTAGAAATTAGACCCAAAGATCCAGAAATCTCCCAAAAATTAGAGGAGATTTTAGAAAAACAGCGTCAAACAGGGGAATCTACTCTATTATTAGAGTTAGAAGCTAAGGATATTCGCGATCGTTACATTGCCCGAGTCGCCCAAGGCAAGACTTTTGCAGAAGTCGGTGGCTTGTGGGGAACTGTCAGCGAAAAAGTTTCTGTAGCTAGCAAATACGGTGCAGTTTCTCTGACAATGATTGATGCCATGCCGGCATCCATGCACTGGTGGCAAGATTTTCACAATCGCATGACAAGTTTAAATATTGCTAATTATGACTGTATCAATCAAGATATCACTCAGATTCAGCTTGCAGACATTGGCGAGCCTTACGATGTAGTTCACTGTGCAGGAGTTTTGTACCATCACCCCCATCCGTTGCAGATTTTAGTTGCTTTGCGTCAGATAACTCGCGAGCATTTAATTTTCACTTCAGCTATTACTCAAGAAGTGATAGAAAATGAGTTGGGACGCTATGAAATTCCCGCTTCTGGAGTAATGTTTATTCCCGCTTTGGACGACGCAGAACGAGCTATTTTAACAGCTTATTGGCGGACATACATCAACAACAACCAACTTATAGGGATAACTGAGAAAGCAGTTTTTGACATGAACAACTTTGCGGCGTGCTGGTGGCTGCCTACAGCTACTGCTTTAGAAGCTATGTGCAAAGTCGCGGGATTTAACGTTTTAGACAAAGGATTGACTTGGGACAATAATGCTTTGACTCTGCTGCTGGGGATTTGAGAATTGGTAAAGGAATAATAACAGGACTTGCTTGTTCACAAACGGCTAAACACCCGGTTTCTGAGCGGATTCCTCGTTTTATTTCCCCAATATTCCTACTAAAAACCGGGTGTTTTCCGTAAGTCCTAAATAAAATAGCTGCAAACATTTTTTGTGAATAAAAGAGGAACTGGGAAATAATTTAATGAACAATCACCAACCAGGGACGCCGTTAGGAAACATTTTAGTAGTAGACGATACACCAGAAAACCTGCGTCTGTTGTCTACGATGTTGACTCAGAGGGGCTACACCCCCCGCTGCGTGATTAACGGAAAAATGGCTCTAAGAGCCTGCAATTCTAATCCACCCGATTTGATTTTGCTCGACATAATGATGCCGGAAATGAACGGCTACGAAGTCTGTCAGCACTTGAAACTAGAAGCAAAAACTCGCGAAATCCCGGTAATTTTTATCAGCGCTAAAGATGAAGTATTTGACAAAGTAAACGCATTTGCTGTGGGAGCTGTTGACTATATCAGCAAGCCCTTTCAGTTTGAAGAAGTTCTCGCCCGCATCGAAAGTCACCTCAGCCTACGGAATTTACAAAAGCAGCTAAAAGAACAAAATATGCTGCTGCAAGAAGAAATCACGAGTCGCTTAGCAGTAGAAAAAACTCTTCAGGAGAAAAATCAAATTTTGCAACAAGAAATCAGCACCCGGCGCGCTGTAGAAAAAGCTCTGCAAGAGCAAAATTTGGTACTCCAACAAGAGATATCCCACCGCCAGCGCGCTGAATCTGCTCTATTAAAATCTAACCAAGAATTAGCACGTTCAAATGCAGAACTAGAACAATTTGCTTATGTGGCTTCTCATGACTTGCAAGCGCCTTTAGCAACCATTGCCAGTTACGCTCAACTTTTAGAAAAACGCTATAAAGACCAACTCGACAGCCAAGGTAGTAAGTTTATCGGCAATATCGTTCAGGGCTGCACCAGAATGCAAACTTTAATTGACGATTTACTCGAATATTCGCGCGTTGGCCGGAGTCGGAAACCTTTTGAACTGATAGATTGCAATCACGCAGTCGAGCAAGCACTCGCGAACCTGCAAGGGGCGATCCGTGAGACTAAAGCCGTTGTCACATACAGCGAATTACCTGCGGTAATGGGGGATATTTCTCAACTCGTACAGCTATTTCAAAATTTAATCAGCAATGCGATTAAATATCGCCACGATGCACCGCCTGTGGTTCATATTACCGCTTGCAAACAGGAGGAAAACTGGTTAATTTCTGTCTCAGATAATGGAATTGGGATTGCTCCCCAGCATCAAAAACGTATCTTTCAAATTTTCCAGCGCTTGCATACTCAAAGAGAATATTCGGGAACAGGTATTGGTTTAGCAATTTGTCAAAAGATTGTGGAACTTCACGGCGGATGTATCTGGGTGGAATCGGAACCGGAGCAAGGTTCAACTTTTTACTTTACTCTCGCTTAATTGAGACATAATTTCTGCAAAATGTAGAAGCTATAATCTAGGTAAAATTAAATAATACTTTCTATGTTATAAATCATAACCTAAAAGATATAATCTAGAAGTTGATAGTATTTAATAGGGCAGGTTAAAAGATTGAATAATTGGGAATAACTGTGACTATCCGGGTGGGGAGATGGGCTACAGTTGCATTTTTTTTAAGTGGTATAAATGTCAGTTAGAATAAAAATTATTTTCCGTTGACAGTCGAGTTGATGCGTGATAAAATCTTAATTAAAACATAATTTTTGTAGCGCTTGCTTACTCTCCCCAATCTGACGCTCGATGTATGTGTAAGTGAATTGAATGACAGCCCTTAAAATAAAAGGTAAAATTTAAGTTAGTTTAATATTTTGTTAGTCAATAAATATTATGAAAGCAGTTTTTAACTTAGCTTTGCCTCCTATCTGCTTTAAAGTTCTGTTAGTAGAAGACAACCCTCATGAAGCTGAGCTGATTGAAGATTTGCTGTCAGAAATAGGCGGCGCGCAGCGTATAGTGCTGACGAAAGTAGAGCGCCTCAGCGAAGCGCAGCAGCGATTGAATCAAGAAACTTTTGACATAATTTTATTAGACCTTTCACTGCCAGATAGTGTGGGAATCGAGACGGTGGCTCGGGTACAAGAGTACGGGGTAAATGTGCCGATCGTAGTTCTGACCGCCCAAAACGACGAAGAACTTGCCCTGCGGTTGATTTCGGTCGGCGTACAGGATTATTTGGTAAAAAGAAAAATCGACAGCGAACTGTTAATTCGATCGCTCCGTTACGCCATAGAACGCCAGAACAGTCAAGATGCTTTGCGAAACAGCGAAGAAAAATATCGTTCGGTGGTGGAAAATTCCCTGATCGGAATTGCCATCATCGCTCCAATTATTGACTGCGAAATTCCTCAAAATTGCAATTGGATAGAAGTTAACGATGCCTTGTGCAATTTGCTGGGCTACGAACGCTACGAACTCATGCAGAACAATTGGCTAGAGTTGACTCATCCAGAGGATTTTGATGCCAATCTTGAAAAATTGTCTCAAATGTTAGCAGGTACGATCGACGGTTACATCTCAGACAAAAGGTGGCTCAAAAAAGACGGCGAAATAGTTCATACGCGAGTTTCCCTGCGCTGCATCCGCCGCCAGGACGGGTCAATCAACCGGATGATCGAAGTAGTATTGGACGTGAGCGATCGCTACCGCTACGAAGCAAAACTGAAAGCGTCAGAAGAATTTTTAAATCACACCATAAATGCTACGCCAGACCCAATTTTTGTCAAAGACGAGCAACACCGCTGGATGATATTAAATGATGCTTTTTGTCAGTTGGTCGGCAAATCGCGACAAGAACTGATTGGCAAATCAGATTATGACTTTTTCCCCCAATCAGAAGCTGCTGTTTTTTGGACAAAAGATGAAGAAGTATTGAGAACGGGTGTCTGCTTGGAAACAGAAGAAAAATTTACCGACTCTGCCGGGAGAGAACACATAATTTCTACCAAAAAAAGCGTCTTCCAAATAGCAGACGGCAGTAAAGTAATAGTGGGTACAATTAGAGATTTTACCGAATACAGACAGCAACAAAAAGCCCTGGAGCAAAGCGAAGCTCGCTTTCAAAAATTGGTAGCTAACCTGCCGGGAATAATTTATCAATTACGAATGTCAGCAACTGGAAAAATGTTTTTCCCCTACATCTCTTCAGGCAGCAGCAAACTCTACGAATTAGAGGCAGAAGCAATAGAGCAAAATGCGGAACTGATTTTCAATGGAATTCACCCAGACGATCTCTTAGATTTAAAAGCATCGATCGCAATTTCAGCCACTAAGCTGGAACCTTGGCAGCAGCAGTGGCGGCAGACTTTACCATCTGGAAAAGTTAAGTGGCTGCAAGGAGCTGCGAGACCAGAAAGGCTCACTAATGAGAGCAAATCTAGCAGCGAAGGCGATATTCTCTGGGACGGTTTAGTGATGGATATTACTGAATTAAAGCAGGCACAAACAGAGCGCGATCGTTTTTTTACCATCTCATTAGATTTGCTTTGTATTGTTGGTTTTGACGGCTATTTTAAACGTTTAAATCCAGCTTGGTCAACAGCTTTAGGCTACAGTATTAGTGAATTGTTTGCCAAGCCAATGATCGAATTTGTTCATCCAGAGGATCGAAAAGCTACTGCGGCTGAAGGAGCGAAACTAATCGCGGGTACGTCCAGTATCTCCTTTGAAAACCGCTACATATGCAAAGACGGTTCTTACAAATACTTCCTGTGGACGGCATCGCCATTTAGCGAAGAAGGTTTAATCTACTCAGTTGGTCACGATATTACCTCTCGTAAACAAGCAGAGTCCCAACTCCAGCGACAAGCAGTAGCAATGGCCGCTGCTTATGACGGTATCGCCATTTTTAATAATAATAAAGAATGTATTTATTCCAACGACGCTTATCTGAAAATGTACGGCTTGACCAGCCCTAGCGAACTGTATGGGAAGAAATGGAAAATGCTCTACAGCAAAGCAGAAAATATATTTTTTGAACTACAAATAATGCCGATGCTCTTGCAAAAAGGGTACTGCAATATAGAAGCTATCGGTCAGCGCCGGGACGGTAGTAAGTTCCCTCAAGAATTGTCGCTGACAATGCTTGTCGGTGGCGAAATAATTTCTATAGTCCGCGATATAACTAATAGAAAACAGGTAGAATCAGCCCTGCGATTGAGCCAGCGTCGTTACCAGACTTTAGCAGAAGCATCGCCAGTTTGCATCTTCCATACGGATACCTTAGGAAATTGCCTTTATGTGAATAAACGGTGGAGTGAAATTACGGGATTAAAGGCAGAATTAGCAGCAGAAATTGGCTGGATGAATGCCATACATTCTGATGATGTCGAGCGGGTAAAAAATGAATGGCATCGCGCAACTTTTGAGAAAATACCTTTTAAATCTGAATACCGCTTTCAGCATCCAGATGGTCGGATAATCTGGGTGATAGGTCAGGCAATTGCAGAAATCGGAGACAAGCAGGAGATTAAAGGCTATATCGGCACTATTACTGATATTAGCGATCGCAAACAAGCAGAATTAGATTTGCTGCGAGTTACTCAAGCAGTGGAAAGCACCAGCGATGCGATCGGCATTGCTGACTTGACAGGGCGATCGTTCTACCACAATCAAGCCTTTATTCAACAGTACGGCTACACAGCAGAAGAACTAAACACAGCAGGCGGATTAACAGCAATTTACCCCCAAACTAAAGTGCTGTTAGAAATGTTTAAAACTATCCGTAAAGGCAAATCTTGGCAAGGCGAACTCAAAATTAACACTAAAAACAACGCACTGGTAACAACTTTATTTCGCGCCGACGGCATTAAAGATGAAACTGGTAATTTAATCGGGTTAGTGGGAGTAATTACCGATATCACCGAACGCAAACAAGCCGAGATGGCCCTGCAGCAGCAATTAAGGCGAGAACGGCTGGTAGTTGCCATGCTCGATCGCATTCGCTCCTCTCTCAATTTAGAAGAAGTCCTCAGCACTGCTGTCGAAGAAGTGCGGCACTTTTTGCAAACAGACCGCACAGTTATTTACCGTTTTAATCCGGACTGGAGTGGCTTTGTCGTTGTGGAATCAGTGGCAAAAGATAGAATTTCGCTGCGAAATTTCAACAATCTTGATGGCTGTTTTAAAGAGAAATTTGTTGATATTTATCAGCAAGGCGGTATTAGATCTATGGAAAATATTTACCAAGAAAATTTGACGGAATGCCACATAAAGTTTCTCGAAGGATTGGAAGTAAAAGCTAACTTAATAGTGCCGATTTTAAAAGCACGAGAAAGCATTTCCCAGACCGAACTGACCGCAAAAAATCAGCTCTGGGGACTGCTAATCGCCCAGGATTGCAGGGGCCCCCGTCCCTGGGATTCCTCAGAAATAGAATCCCTCCGGCAATTGTGCGTGCAATTGGCGATCGCGATCCAGCAATCGACGCTATTTCAACAAGCACAAACCGAAATTGCCGATCGCAAACTTGCAGAATCTGCCCTCCAACAAGCCAAAGAAGTCGCAGAAAGCGCCAACCGCGCTAAAAGCGAATTTCTCGCCAACATGAGCCACGAATTGCGGACGCCTTTAAACGGCGTTTTAGGTTACGCTCAAATCTTGAAAACCGACAAAGACTTAAACTCAGATCAGCAAGAAAGTCTCAGCAATATTCAACAGTGCGGTCAACACCTGCTGATGCTAATCGACGATGTTTTAGACCTTTCCAAAATCGAAGCTAGAAAAATGGAACTCTACCCAGAAGAGTTGAATTTTCTAAATTTCACAAAAAACATTGCCGATCTCTTTCAGATGCGGGCCTCGCAAAAAGAAATTTTATTCAATTACGAACAAGTATCTCCCCTACCTAGCTGCGTTTGTGTAGATCCAAAAAGATTGCGCCAAATTCTCATAAATTTACTCAGCAATGCTGTTAAGTTTACTAACAGCGGAGGTGTGACTTTTAAAGTCGGCTATGTAGGCACACAGGCCTGGAGTCGAGGGCAAAACGAAAATTATGAATTATCGATTTTGAGTTCGGAACTGAAAGAAAATTATCTGCGCTTCGCCCAAAATGCGAACCCAGCCCAACACACTTTAAAAATCCGCTTTCAAGTCGAGGATACTGGCACAGGAATAGACCAAAGCAAGTTAGAAGAAATATTTTTGCCATTCCACCAAGTAGGAGGCAATACATTTGTTGAAGGTACGGGTCTCGGACTCTCGATCAGCCAGAAATTAGCAAAAATGATGGGCACCCAAATTGGAGTAAACAGCACTTTGGGAAAAGGCAGCACTTTCTGGCTGGATTTAGAAGTGCCCGCAGTCCAACGGTACTTAGAGGTATCTCCTTTGCGGAAAAAACGCTGGGTTGTTGGTTTTGTTGGCAACAAGCGGAAAGTGCTAATCCTGGATGAAAATCAACTAAATCGCGATTTGTTGTGCAGGTTGCTGAGGCGTTTGGGATTTGAAGTTGCAGAAGCACAAAACCGTCAAGAATCCCTGTACAAATCAGTTGAATTTCAACCGGATGTGATTTTTATTGACTTGGGGATGCCTGTAATGGATGGCTTAGAAACTGTTAGGAGATTGCGGGAGTTACCGGAAGTAAAAAATATCGTGTTAATCGCTATGTCAGCTAGCGTTTTCGATGCGGCGCAGCAAGAGAGACTCCTTGCAGGGTGCGATGATTTTCTTCCCAAGCCGATCGAAGCAAATCACTTTTTGGCACAGTTGCGCGTGCATTTGGATCTAGAATGGATTTACGGGGAAACTTCGGAAAACAAAAAGCGCAAAACTCCCTGTTTGTCACCCGCATCGGATTTTCCTGCTTATTCTTCTCTGTTACCTGCGGTTTCTGAGTCGGTAGCAAAAATTTTGAAACTCGCTGCTATGGGCGACATTGAAGAAATTTTTGAGGAGAGTGCTAAGCTGGAGAGTTTAGAACCTAAATTAGTACCGTTTATCTCGAAGCTGCGCCAACTTGCTAAGGGATTTCAGCTCAAACAAATTCGGAATACTTTAAAGCAATATATCGAGGGGAAGTAGTCCGTAGTCAGTGGTCAGTGGTCAGTAGTGATATCATGTCCGGTCGCTCGATCGGACATGATATCACTCTAATAGCCAACCAAATAATTCTCCTACTGTCAGTTGCAATTCCCTGGCAAAAGATGGCACGGGCAATAACTGTTCCGGTTCGTCGAACACCTCCGTTGATTGAGTCGGCAGATATACAAAAACCGATTGCTCATCTGGATCGATTAACCAACCCATTTGAGTTCCGTGTTTGAGACAATGTAAAATATTTTTAGTAACTTTAGTTTGGTTTTGGTCGGGGGAGAGGATTTCAATTGTCCAATCCGGGGCGATCGCAAACACATTTGCCACACCGCCATTGTCTTTACGGGGAATGCGCTCCCAAGTGAATACAGTTACGTCTGGAACGATCGCTCGACCGCCAAAAATGCACCGTAGTTCTGGAAATGCTCGCGCCACCTTTTGAGGTTTGAGAGTAGCATTAGCAGCACTTGTCAACTCGCCTTGAATGACACTATGTTCTCCTTGAGGCATCGGTTTTTGAATGATTGCACCGTCAATGTACTCGCTGGCTGGTGTGGTTTCTGGCAACTTCAGAAACTCTTGGAGTGTCAAAGATTTTCGCAGGGTTTGTACCATCCGATTTTACCTATAAAATAGAGTTTCATCTGCTATTTTACCCAAAAGTCCCGGACTCGTGCCATCGGCGCTCTACTTACTTCTTCCTTCGGCTATACCACCTTGCATCCTGCGGCTAATCTTGCTTCTATATATTCAGAGACAGTTTTTGAGAGAGTTGGGATTGAAATTACTTTGCCTCAGTAACGGCCACGGAGAAGACGCGATCGCCCTTCGCATCTTGCAGGAACTGCAACAGCACCCGCATCCGCCAGAATTAGCCGTGTTTCCGCTAGTGGGTGAAGGGCAAGCTTTCGCTCAACTAGAAAACGCCCGCATCATCGGCCCGGTGCAGCGGATGCCTTCGGGCGGCTTTATTTACATGGACGGGAGAGAATTTTTGCGCGATGTCAAAGGCGGCCTGCTTCAGTTGACTATCGCTCAGTTTAAAGCCATCCGCGCTTGGGCGCGATCGCAACAACAGTCTGGGAATCAAGACGGCTTTATTTTAGCCTGCGGGGATATTGTACCGCTGCTGTTTGCTTGGGTCAGCGGCGCGCCCTATGCGTTTGTCGGTACTGCCAAGTCAGAGTATTATTTGCGCGACGAGAACGGGCCTCTGGCTCGCAAATCCCGAGTCTTGGGCTGGTGGGGTTGCCCGCGATCGGTTTATTTGCCTTGGGAGCGCTGGTTGATGACTCGATCGCGCTGTCGGGCCGTTTTTGCCAGGGACGCGCTGACTGCCGAGACTTTACAAAAGCTGGGAATTCCCGCTTACAATCTCGGAAATCCGATGATGGACGGACTCGAACCGGAAAACCCCGCCGGTTTTTACGGCCCTGACGCAGAGTTTCGGGAAATGTCGCGATCGCTAGTCATCACCTTACTCCCCGGTTCTAGAGCGCCGGAAGCCTACGCTAATTGGCTGCTAATAGTAGAGGCTGTAGCCGGAATTTTGTCGCTGTTTGCCGATCGCCAATTGTTATTTTTCGGAGCCATTTCTCCAGAGTTAAACTTAGAAGCTTTGCGACCTAGTTTAGAATTTTTCGGCTGGCGACAAGACGGGGAAACTAGAACGCAGCGGCGAGAAGGAAGTATTTTGCGACCTCCTATTTCTAGCGGTCAAGAAATTCGGAAAGAATCTCCTAATTTGCTATTGCCCTTGACATTTGTGCAGAGAAACGCCACGATGATTTTGACTCAGCAAAGTTTTAACGATTGTTTGTACGAAGCGGATTTAGCAATAGCAATGGCCGGAACTGCTACAGAACAATTTGTAGGTTTAGGAAAACCGGCGATCGCCATTCCCGGAAACGGCCCGCAATTTACTCCAGCTTTTGCAGAAGCTCAAAGTCGCCTGTTAGGCCCGTCATTAATTTTAGTCAAACATCCTGCTGAAGTTGCAGGCACCGTCCAGTCTTTGCTCCGCGACCCTGACAGGTTGCAGCTAATCGCTGAAAATGGCTTGCGGCGCATGGGAGAACCCGGTGCAGCAGCCAGAATTGCCGAGTGTTTAATTCAGCGCTTCGGCGGTGAATCCAGCAATTCTCAATTGGCTGCAATAGACTAGGGACAAAACGTTGTTTTGTCCCTACCAAGTATGTTTAATTCTACTTGATTTAAAAATATTGTTCACTAACTACCTACTAATTTTCGTAGGTGCGCCTAGGCGCACCTTACTAATACTGCATTCGCAGAAAATTTCAAGTCGCCGTTTTTTCTGATGATGGAACCCAGAAATTAGCTTGAGGAATTTTAAAATCCGACTTAACCAAAACTCCCGGTTCTCGCTGCACAGGCAGCACATCTAAAGTATCCGTTTGCGCGCAATATTTTAAATCTTCAATAACACCTAAACCGAGAAGGCGCTGGCCGTGACTTGCCTTTTCCAACAATTCATGCAACCGATCTTGCCAGTGCAAATAAAGAGCAATAGCCCCAAATACTTCATCATTACCAGCAAAATCGCTCGCAGGAATACCGCTTTCTGCTAGCAGACTTTGGGCGATCGCACCAGCACAAACCGTATCTTCCAACGAATAACTCCCTTCCCAACCAGAACCCACAATCCAAATAGTTTCCGGCTGTTTATTTAACAAAAACTGCACCACCGATTTGCGGTTTATCAAAGCCGCCGTTAACACAGTTGCAGCAGCTTGCACTCGCTGCAGAGCCCGAGTACCGTTAGTTGTGCTGATAAAAATTCGCTTCCCAGCCACCTTTTCTGGCGTGCAGTCGAAGGGGGAATTCCCCATATCAAATCCGTCAACTTTGCCGCCGCCTCGCTCTCCGGCGCGAATCCGCTTATCTGCAGGCCATTTTTCGCTCTCGGCCATTAGCTTATCTAAGTCGCTGAAAACTTGGACAGCTTCCGCCCCATTATTCAGGGCCGTTGCCATTGTCGTAGTCGCCCGCAGCACATCAACTGCGATCGCGCAAGCCGGCATTTTGTCGGCTGGCGTAAGTTCCGGGGTATGGTAAATAAAAAGCTTCACTTTTGGGCAACCTGCGATAAATCCTCATCATTAATAATAATGGAAAGTGGATAATAGAAAATAGAGTCAAGTCCTCAAAAGCAGAAAATATGTCAAAACAGCTAAATTCAAACCCCGCCGACATCGCCATTACCGCACCAATTGGACTCCTGGCAGGTTTCACCTATCCTTTGCGAGCTTTCACGCTGATTTTGCAAACTCCCAAGCTGTGGACTTATGTATTGGTTCCCGTGGTGCTAAATTTTATAATTGGTATTGGTCTTTATTTAAGCTTGCTATTTCCCAGTTTGGCAGGAATAGACGTTTTGGTTGCCGATTTGTCGGTCCGATTTAATACTCTAATTGCGAGTTTTCCAGCTTGGCTGAGCTTTCTTGCCGTGTTAACAGTTGCTTTCGGCTGGCTGCTGCGCGTACTCCTAGTGTCAGGACTTTTGCTGATAATTGGATTTTTGTTAGTGCAGTTTGGCGTGATTTTAGGTTCGCCCTGGTACGGCAAACTTTCCGAACAATTGGAACTGCTGCGGAACGGTCAATTGCCCGCAGAAGCACCAATGAATTTGGCGAGTAGTTTTGGGGATATTCAAAGGGCGATCGCCTTTGAACTGCGAAAACTACAAATTTTGTTGAGCGTCGGTATACCCCTGCTGCTGCTAAATTTTATCCCTGGTGTCGGCTCTATTCTTAGCAGTTTGGGTGGCGTAGCTTTGGGCGCGACTATTGTCTGTTTGGACTTTTTAGATGCACCTTTGGAGAGGCGGAGGCGACCTTTTCAGGAGAAGTTGGAGATAATTTGGGCGAGTTTGCCGGCCAGCGGGAGTTTTGGTTTGGTTTGTTTGGGTTTGGTGAGCATTCCGCTGTTGAATCTGTTGGCGATTCCGCTGTGCGTGACGGCGGGAACTTTGTTTTTTTGCGATCGCATTTGGCCGACCCGCTTTGCCCCAGAAGAAACAAATAGCGATCGAGAAACTAACATTACAAATTAAAAACTAGGGAGATGCTTCTTCCTTCGGCTGACTCTGGGAGTTAAGCCCCAAAAACGGGCTTAATAACAGCCAGCTAATGAAGAAAAAGGATGCTGTAAATAGCTGGACAATATCGATCGCCGACAAATATCCGTCAGATAATAGTGCAATAGTTCTATCTGTCAGCCCGAATATCCAGGAGAGAATCCCAAACAGCCAAATGCCTTTTTGGAGCATGGGCAAAAATGCTGAAACTTCGGAGTTTTGCAGCTTGTTCATTGATTTAGCCCTTGTTTGCGAAAAATCTGATTAACCTGGGCACCCCAAGGGCTTAAGGATTTTTGGTGTCTCCTCGGATTCCCTTTGTTATCTATATGTTAAGAAATATTTCTCAATGTGACAACGCGCCCTGGGAGGTATTTCCGCATCTATCTCAAGAGGTAGTCGCAGCGCTAACAAAGAGTGATATTTGCTACACTTTGGCAGCGACGCTAGAGATTTTGCCGATTTTTTGAGAGATAAATTGCTGGGTACGGATAGCCGCGGGTTCTCTTGGCACCGCGCCTACAAAAAAAGTTTGTAATTTATATTGAATTATGTAATACTACAAACTAAACAAGTCTGGTTAAAGAACGATCGTGAGGTTTGTACTGAGGAGGGAGAGTTATCAAAGCCCTAAAAGCCCCAAGACAAACCATTTGATTATCAGTATTAACCTGGCTTGATATCAGTTCAGCGTCAATAAAATCGAACAATGGCACGCTTAAATCAGATTATTGCGATCGAAAAAGGCATCAAAAGCCGCTCGGTTCAAGAACTGGCAGAAGCTCAAAAAGCTCTCCAGAAGCCCGCTGTGCTTTCTGGAATCTCCCGCACTTACCGTCCCAAAGACGAAGAAGGCGAACAACTGCCGCCAGAGTCCAAAAAAGTTGAAGTCAAAGCAGAAGAGATTATCCGCAAAACGACTGAAGTTTTGACCAAACTCTTCGACGTAACCGCAACTAAAGATTGGACAAACTGTAGCGCCCGCGCGGACGTAACTGTAGACGGAAACGTGCTTTTGAGCCAAGTTCCCGTCAGCTATTTGCTATTCCTTGAAAAGCAGTTAGCAGATTTGCAAGCATTTATCAAGAAACTTCCCGTCTTAGATGCTTCCGAGACGTGGAACTTCGATGCTTCGGCCGACTGCTGGGCCACAGAACCGGTGCAAACTCTTAAGACTTTTAAAACTCCGCGCAATCACGTTAAAGCTGAAGCTACCGAACACCATCCGGCTCAAGTCGATGTTTATTACGAAGATATTACGATCGGCTATTGGCGGACTGTCAAGTTTTCTGGAGCTTTGCCAGCGCGGCGGATCAATGAGTTGCTGCAAAGGGTGGAAATCTTGCAGCAAGCTGTTATGTTCGCCCGCGAAGAAGCTAACAATTCACAAGTTGAGGAACAGAGAGTGGGGGAGCGAATTTTTCAGTTTATTTTCCGCTAATTGCTTGCTTTTTTGATAGGTATGGTTTAAGATATAAACAGAGTACAAGTTCAATCTCAAACTTCAACTTAAACCGTACAAATGTGACAGTACAGGTTCGACTCCTGTCCCTTCTACCCAAAATAGGGGGGTAGCCCAATTGGCAGAGGCAGCATTGCGTACAAATTCAACAGCAAGCTATTACTCTAAACTCAGCATTCACCGCCGATCGCTAAAACGAATGTCAGGAAAATCACATCATCGAGGTTGCTGGCTCATATCCAGCCCCCTCTACCAAACGCAGGGGGGTAGCTCAATTGGTAGAGCGCGATGCTATTAATCTTAAATCCTTGACTTAAATGTGATAGCGTGCGCAAATGGGCGGTAAATATAAACCCAGTAGTAAGGTCAGAACTGCTGGGTTTTATGCTAATAATTGATTCAATTCGTTAAATCCGTCAGTCCTGGACGTATCAAGGCCGATGATTTATTGCATCAATCCTCACTGCGAACAACGCGAAAATCCTGCTGCTGCTCAAAATTGTCAGGCTTGCGGCACAGATTTGTTAATTGGCGATCGCTACCGCATCCTTAAACCAGTGCGATCGCCCAATCCCGCACGCCCCACAGACATCTTTGAAGTTGAAGATTTTGGAACCGGGGAAAACGAATGGGGAACTGTCAAAATTTTAAAAGTCTTGAAACACACCCACAATCCCGATTTAGTTCGGTTGTTCAAGCAAGAAGCGCGAGTTTTGATTTGGCTGGCCGGAAAGGGATCGGTTCCCCAAGTCGAACCTGACGGTTATTTCCAAATTAAACTCCCCCATAACTTCCAGAAATTGTCTTGTTTGGTGATGGAAAAAATTACCGGAGAAAACTTGGCAGAATTCTTAACTAAAAAACAGTACGTTTGTCAAAAGCTCGCTCTAGATTGGCTGCAACAAATGCTTCATATTTTGCAGGAAATCCACAAGTATCGTGTAGTACATCGGGATATTAAGCCATCCAACCTGATGGTTGAAGCCAATGGGAAATTGAGATTAATTGACTTCGGCGCCGCCACAGAAGCAGATATAGATACCGCACCCATAGGTTCTGCTGGATACGCCGCACCGGAACAAATTCTAGGTAAAGCAGGCGTGGGATCGGACTTTTTTGCCCTAGGGCGTACTTTTGTACATTTATTAACAGGCATACAGCCAAGTCACTTTCCCGTTAATGAAAAAACTGGTAAAATTAATTGGAGGAACCAGGCTGTAGATATTGACCCGTTACTCCTAGACTCGATCGACGAATTGATCGAACCGCTACTAGAAAATCGACCTGAAAATACCCAAGTTATTTTAGAAAAATTAGATAAATTAAAAATTTACGACGCAGACCCCCTGGAAAAGGGGGACACAACATCGCTTCAATAAATCTGTTCCAGCAGGCGAAAATCCCGCTCAACTTCTGCCCACAAAGCCCGATTGTGAGGGTCCGTTTTCACAGCCTTTTTCAAATAAATTCTCGCCTTATCAACCTGCTTTTCTCCGATCAAATGCCGTCCCCAGCGCTGATAGGCGATCGCCTGCCACTGACGCACCTCCAAATCCTCGGGAACCCGCTGGGCCAAACCCTCAATCAAGGCGATCGCCCGCGGGAACCTCTGATATTTCAGCAACTGCTGCAATTCACAATAAGCATCTTGCTTTAACTTTTGTTCCGCAGCCGACAACTCCGCATTAGATTGAACCGCAGCCTCTTTTCGAGTCACTTTAACTGCCTGCGGTTGAGCTTTCACCCCCCGATCCGGCGGTGTCCAAGTAGGCGGCACAGTTGAATTGGCAACTTTCGACTCCGCAACATGGTGGGGGGCAACCTTCACCAGGAACTTATAAGCCTCAGTAATAGCAATAAACTTATTCTTAGCCTGTTCGTTTCCCGGATTCACATCGGGGTGATACTGTCTGGCTAACTGCCGATAAGAGGCCTTAACTTGCGATAAACTCGCGCCAGACCTCAGTCCTAACTGTCGGTAATAATCTGCAATATCCATTTAGCATGAATGAGCGTTGATAATACCATTAAATATGGCAGAATCCTTAAATGTAAAGATTCTGCCAAAATTTACTGCGAACTAGGTTGTAGTGGGAGGGTTGCCCGCACTACTGAGGCGCAAAAATAACTTACGGACGATCTTCGATCACTCTGTCAATCAAGCCGTATTCCTTAGCTTCCTCAGCGGACATGAAATAATCGCGATCCATGTCCTTCTCGATTTTCTCGATCGGCTTGCCAGTATTCTTAGCATAGATATTATTGAGTTCGTGGCGCAGCCGCAGAATCTCTTTCGCCTCAATCTGAATATCCGTTGCTTGTCCCCGCGTGCCCCCAGAAGGCTGGTGAATCATGATTCGCGAGTGAGGCAAAGCTAACCGTTTCCCCTTCGCACCGGCAGCTAACAGGAAAGAACCCATCGAAGCAGCCAAGCCCACACAAATCGTCACCACGTCCGATTTAATGTGCTGCATGGTATCAAAAATAGCCATGCCTGCAGACACCATTCCGCCTGGGGAATTGATGTACAAAATAATATCCTTACCTGAATCTTCCGAATCGAGATAGAGCATCACAGCGATGATTTGATTGGCAATTTCATCGTCAATGTCCCTGCCCAAGAAAATAATTCGTTCCCGGTAGAGGCGATCGTAGATATTAATCCACTGAGTATCATAACCACCCGGCATTTTGTAGGGAACTTTTGGCACACCTATAGGCATAATTCGGAACTCCGTTTAGTTGGTAATTGGTGATCGGGCAATTGGTTAGGGTTTATTAGTTATTTTTTACTTGTTATTTCAGGTTTTTTAGTTTTTGGCTATAATGACCAATAAACAATAACTAATAACTAATAACCCATAACCGAATTAGATAACTCCTGCAGGCAGCGGTTTCGCTAATTCTTCCGAACTTTCAAGAACACGATCGATCAAACCGTATTCTTTAGCTTCATAAGGCGTCATGTACAGCAACCGATCCATATCTTTAGTAATCTTTTCGATCGGTTGGCCAGTACAGCTTGCAAAAATATCAAGCATCGTCGCTTTATTTGCCAGCACTTCCTTAGCCCGAATTTGAATGTCGCTTGCTTGACCCCGCGTGTAAGCCTTGGGTTGGTGCAACACAATAGAAGCGTGGGGCAAACTCGCTCGAAAGCCTTTTGTACCAGCCGCTAACAGCATCGCAGACATCCCCATTGCCGAACCGAGGCAAATAGTGTGTACGGGCGGCTTAATGTACCTGATCGTATCGCAGATAGCGAAGGCTTCTGTTTCAAAGCCGACGGGTTCGCCACTGTAACCAGAAGTGCCGGTCGAGTTGATGTAGATTTTGATCGGCTTCTCGGGGTCTTCGTACTGCAAGAACAACAGTTCAGCGATAATTAGTTCTGTTACCGCAGGCACCAGAGGCATCCCCAGATAAACGATCCGCTCCTTCAGCAACAGGGATGGCAAATCGGGAGGTGGCGTCCGAGAGTTCCCTTCCCCGTAGTATGGCGATTGCACAGCTTTAATTGGTGTGTTCATATAACCGAAATGTTGCCTGAACTGATGGAGCTATTCTTAAAGAAATACTAACGCAATCTTTAGGTATCCCGCATGAAAGTTAGTTTGCTCCCGGTTTTAAACGACCCTAACCTTGACGCTGCTGCGCCCTCAACGCAGCGCCAGCTAGCGATTTCGGTGTCTGCGACGGCAAGCTCGATCGACTCCAGCGTACCCTTAAACCTGTGCCTGATTCTCGACCACAGCGGTTCGATGGGTGGACGCCCCTTGGAAACCGTCAAACAAGCCGCCGGACGGTTGCTAGACAGGTTGAAGCCCGGGGATCGCTTTTGCGCGGTGGCTTTCGACCACAAAGCCAAAGTCCTCGTCCCCAATCAAATTGTAGGAGATCCCAGCAGCATTAAACGGCAAATTGAGCAATTGCGCTCGGCCGGTGGCACAGCAATTGATGAGGGCATTAAGTTAGGTATTGAAGAGTTGGGCAAAGGCAAAAAAGAAGCTATATCTCAAGCATTTCTGCTGACTGACGGCGAAAACGAACACGGCGACGACAGCCGCTGTTTGAAGTTGGCTAAATTGGCTGCCGACTACAACATGACTTTAAATTCTTTGGGATTTGGCGATAACTGGAACCAGGATATTTTGGAAAAGATTGCTGACGCTGGCGGCGGTGCTCTGGCTCACATTCAGCGTCCCGAAGATGCGGTTGACGAGTTTGGCAAACTATTTACTCGCATCCAAGGTGTAGGTTTGACTAATGCTTATTTGCTATTTTCGCTAATGCCAAAAGTGCGGTTAGCCGAACTCAAACCGATCGCCCAAGTTTCCCCGGATACGATCGAATTACCGGTACAGCAAGAGGGCGATCGTTTTATGGTGCGCCTGGGAGATTTAATGAAGGATATAGAGCGAGTAGTTTTGGCTAATATTTATATTGGACAGTTGCCCGAAGGTACACAGACGATCGGGCAATTGCAAATTCGCTATGACGATCCGACTGTCGGTCAAAGTTTGCTTTCCGATCCCGTTGCACTTTCCGCTAATGTCCTGAAAGTTTATCAGCCGGCAATTAACCCGATGGTGCAGCAGCACATTTTAGCTTTGGCTAAATACCGCCAAACTCAACTCGCAGAAACCCGATTGCAACAGGGCGATCGCGCCGGCGCGGCAACGATGCTGCAAACTGCCGCTAAAACTGCTCTGCAAATGGGCGATCAAAGTGCCGCAACTGTGCTGCAAACTTCTGCTACTCGTTTGCAGTCTGGCGAACAATTGAGTGAAGCCGATCGCAAGAAAACTCGGATTGCTTCTAAAACTATTTTGAAGTAATCGCGCGATTTGAAATTTTAAATAATTTTAAATTGGGCGATCGGACAATTTGGCGATGCGAAATAGCGTCTACAAAAACGAAACCCGCGCCCAGGCGGGTTTCAATATTCTGAGTCTCGCCTGCAAAAAGCGAAAGTCAGTCTAGCCAGATTGTTTTAAGCTGTGGATCGTGTATAAGCTCGATCGTTTAGAATGTTTGTATCACCTATCAAGAGTGCTTGTATGAACCAGAAAATATCGGATAAACTAGGCTGGACTACCGCCGATTTAGAACTATTGCCCGATAACGGCGATCGCTACGAAATTATTGATGGAGAGTTATTTGTGACTAGAGCACCCCATTGGGGTCATCAACAAGCTATAGGCAACCTCTACCAAGAACTTAATACTTGGTCGCGAGAGACTAATTTAGGACGAGCAGGAATCAATCCAGGTATCATTTTCACGGATGCTGATAACGTTATTCCTGATTTAGTTTGGGCCAGCAATGAACGCTTGGCTATCTTGCTAGACGAAGCCGGCCATTTAACCGCCGCACCTGAGTTAGTTGTTGAAGTATTGTCCCTCGGTGCAGACAATGAAAGACGGGATAGAGATTTGAAACTCAGACTCTATTCGGTACGAGGAGTACAGGAATACTGGATTGTGAATTGGCGGTTGCAGCAAATAGAAGTTTATCGCAGGGAACAAGCAAGTTTAAGGCTCATTTCTACGCTGTTGAGTAATGATGAACTAACTTCGCCTTTGTTGCCCGGTTTTAGTTGTTCTGTTGCTCTAATTTTTGCCTAAATTATGAAATTATCATTTTACAATTTAATTACTACTCTAGTAATATTTACTATCTTGGGTAATATATTTCCGGCTGTATCTGCTCAATCCTCAGCAATATTAATAGCTCAAAAAACAATTGTTCAAAATCCCGCAGAAGATTTATTCAATAGTGCTTTAGCCAAATCAGAGGCTGGAGATATTCAAGGGGCGATCGCCGATTACACCGAAGCTATTCGCCTCAACCCCAATTACGCCAAAGCCTACAACAAACGCGGCATCATCCACGGCCGCAATCTCAAAGATTACCCAGCAGCTAAAGCAGATTTCGATCGCGCAATTGAAATTAACCCGAACTACGGCGACGCCTACTACAACCGCGCCAGAGTCCGCGAGTTCTTAGAAGACAAACGGGGGGCGATCGCCGATTATCATAAAGCAGCCGAACTCTATCAAAAAGATGGTAATACCAACGATTATCAAGATGCCATCAAGCACCTTGAAATGCTGCAAGAATAAATGGCTTTTGAAAACATAGTATAATACCTGCGATATGCGTTCATCCGCGTTCATCTGCGGTTAAACACTCCAAATTAACTATTCAAAAAATGTCCGTAATCTCTACCGTCACCGTTACCGTACCCGCTACAACCGCCAACCTTGGCCCCGGATTCGACTGCATCGGCGCCGCTTTAAGCCTCTATAACCGCTTCCAATTCTCCCTACTCGAACCCTCAGCAACCGAGAAACTAAAAATTACTGTTACAGGTAAAGAAGCCGCCAAAGTCAAGACAGACGACAGCAATCTCGCTTATCAAGCTTTTCTCAAGTTATACGATCGCCTCAACCAATCGCCGCCCCCTTTAGCGATACATATAGATATGCAAGTTCCGCTGGCTAGAGGTTTGGGGAGTTCCGCCACAGCTATTGTCGGTGGGTTAGTCGGTGCCAATGAATTAGCCGGAAAGCCTTTGAGTCAGGTGGAAGTGATGCAGTTGGCGATCGAACTTGAAGGCCATCCCGACAACGTTGTCCCCGCTTTACTCGGAGGTTGTCGTCTCGCTGCTAGCAATCCACCCCCCCAACCCCCCCTTAGTAAGGGGCAGGAGGGGGGTGCTTGGGAGATTTGCGATATTCCCTGGCATCCAAATATTGTGGCCGTGGTAGCCATCCCGGATTTTGAACTGTCTACAGCCGAAGCCCGCAAAGTTTTGCCAGCAGATTACAGTAAGGCTGACGCGATTTTTAATGCCGCACACCTCGGTTTGCTAGTGCGGGCTTTAGAAACTGGCAATCAAAACTGGTTGCGCTGCGCCCTCCAAGACAAAATTCACCAGCCTTACCGGCAATCTCTGATTAAGGGATATGAAGCGGTGCAACAAGCTGCCCTGAATGCAGGGGCTTGTGGAATGGTAATTAGCGGTGCCGGGCCAACGCTTTTAGCTTTAACGGATGTGGCTAACGCTGTTGCGGTTGAGAAAGGGATGGCGGCTGCTTGGATGGAATTTGGGGTAAATGCTGAGGTAAGGGCGATCGGCCTCGATACTCAAGGCGGGCAAGTCTCCCTTTAGTTGTTCCACTCCTAGACACACAACATCTACATAACCGTGTTTTGTAGGGGCAATCTCCCGTGGTTGCCCCTATCGATGGAATTATTCATATTTCTATTCTCTTCCTCTCTCCTTCAAATCTCTTGAATATCAACTCAAGTCTGTTTTCGATAACTTCTGCCATTCCCTCTACAAAATTTTACCTTAAAAAAGTGCAGTCATTGTAGGGGCGGATTCACAACAATTTCCGGCTAAAACCAACAAATTTAAAAACCCGCCCCACCAACTGTAAATACTGTTAATTAACTATGACGCAGCGGAATTTCTATCTGAATTTTAGTGCCTTTACCCGGTTCTGAAAAACACTTGAACTCTCCTTTGTGCTGCTCTACAATTATCCGATAGCTGAGAGCAAGTCCCGGTGATATCGGTGGTTCCGCAGGTTGGGAAACCAAAAATGGCTCAGAAAGTTGCGCTGTGATATCTTTGCTAATTGCCATGTCGTTATCAGCAATCTCAATAGAAATTCGCTGACCATCGACCACCTGAGTGCTAATCAAAATCACAGGCTTAAATTTGCTCGATTCCAACTCTGCCAACTCTTGAGCAGACTCTTCCAAAACATCGATCGCGTGATTGATGATATTCAGAAAAGCTTGATTGAGCAGACCTGCATAACACTCAATTTGTGGCAAATTGCCGAATTCTTTCATCACCTTGATGTCTCGCCTTCCCTCGCGCGCCGGCAAGCGGTGCTGTAACAACAACAGAGTATTTTCTAAACCGTCGGAAACATCGAATAACTGCCAGCCCGATCGATCGCTGCGGGAAAAATCCTGTAGTGACAAAATTATTTGACGGATGCGATCGCTCCCGGTACGCATGGAACTCACAATTTTTAATAAATCGTCGAGTACGAATTCCACATCCATATCTTGTTGTTTTTGCAGAATTTCCGATCCGGGATTGACTAGCTCTTGTTGATACAATCGCAGTAGTTCAATTAAATCGGTCGTGTAGCTTTGGACGTGAGTTAGATTGCTGTAAATAAAAGTAATTGGGTTATTAATTTCGTGGGCTATCCCAGACACCAATTCGCCCAAACTAGACATTTTTTCACTTTGCAGAATTCGCTCGCGCGACAGTTGCAATTCTTGCTGTGTTAACTCCAACCGCGCCCTCAACTCGTGCGATCGCTTAGACGCGCGCACCCGCGCCAATAATTCGTGCTTAACTATCGGTTTAAACAGAAAATCGTCAAAGGGCACATCCAATTCTTGAATTTCATCAAATTGGTCTGGTGTTGTCAGCAGAATAAAATAGGCTGTTGCCAATTCTCGTGAACCGAAGCTATCCCGTAGGGAATCGGCTTTCACTAGCCGGCACACCTCCAAAAAGTTGATTTGAGGCGAAGTCCCGTCGCAAATTATCACATCGGGGGACAACTCCCTCGCCAAGTCTAAACCCTCCTTGTCGTCGGGAACGACTCTCACCTGATGTCCCTGTTGGCTGAGTAACTCTTGGACAACTTGAAAAGTCACAGTATCCGCGATGATCGCCAGAATCTTTGCCATACTTCTACCACCTCCACAAATTACTTTTTAGGATACAACCGCCAGAATTGCGCTGACAGATTTAAAATTCCAAAATAGTTCAATTCCACCAAAAAACAGCCCATCCCCGCTCCCTCAAAACCCAAAATAGCCCATACCATTTTACAATTTATATTTTAGAGTAAAAAATTGGGAATGACTTACTGTATAATAGTTGGGAGCTTGCCTAAAGTTGCATATTTTTTGGGGAATGGTATCACCAGAAGGTATAATTTTAGACGGGTAATGCAAAAATGCAAATTTTCTCCTTCGTAATTAATGTTACATCAGAGCTTTCGGCCGAAAGACTGCTGAGGGCGATCGCAGATAGTTTCTCAAATTGCGCCAGGAAACAATAAAAAACTTTAAAATCAATTAATAGTATCGTTAAATTCACCTTCTCGGTCAGCGCCTGAGAATGCCAATTACCAACACCACCTCAACTTTGATTCAAGCCGAAACACTAGAACTATTAGAATGGCCGCGCCTGTGTCAGCACTTAGCTACCTTCGCGGCCACCAAACTTGGCGTCGCCGCCGCCCTCGACCTCGAAATCCCGGCAACTCAAGCTCAAACAGCAGAACTCCTAGCCCAAACTCAGGAAGCTTATCAGTTAGAGAGCCGCGCTGGCGGTGCTTTGAGTTTTGAAGGCATCCAAGACATCGGCACTTCTCTGCAGCGAGCCGAACTGCAAGGTTTGCTCAGCGGCGAAGAATTGCTGGCAATTGCTACTACCCTCGCCGGAGCAAGGCAATTGCGCCGGATAATTGACTCTCAGGCAGATGTGCCGACGCTCAAAGAACTTGCAGCCCAATTGCGGACTTATCCCGAAGTAGAGCAAGAAATCCATCGCTGTATAGACGATCGCGCTCAAGTAGCAGACAGAGCCACTCCTAAATTAGCAGGAATTAGAGTTCAAATGCGACAGTTGCGCGATCGCATTTATCAAATATTGCAGGGGATTTTGCAGCGCCAATCCAACGCCGTACAAGAACAGCTAATTACCCAAAGAAGCGGACGCTTTGTCGTTCCCGTCAAAGCTCCCCAAAAAGATGCGATACCGGGCATCGTTCACGACTCTTCGGCCAGCGGCGCGACACTGTACGTAGAACCCCACAGCACAGTCAATCTTAACAACCAAATGCGGCAGTTGCTCAGGCAAGAACAAGCCGAAGAAGAAGCAGTTCGCCGCGCCCTCACGGAGCAAGTCGCAGCAGTCAAACCCGATTTAGACAGATTGGTGGTGGTAGTTACAACTTTAGATTTAGCCGCCGCTAAAGCGCGTTATAGTTTTTGGTTGCAAGCAAATCCGCCGAAATTTATCGAATTGGGAGAGCCAGAATTAGCACCAAAAAATCCAGAAAAAGAAGATGAGGAAAAAGAAGATGAGGAAAACTCAGAAAACAGTCAATTATTAATTCGCAACCTGCGATCGCAAATTACCCTGCGCCAGTTGCGCCATCCTTTATTAGTTTGGCAGCAACAGCACGAGCAAGGGTTTCCAGTCGTGCCGGTCGATTTAACCATCGGGCCGCACATCCGCGTCGTCGCCATCACTGGCCCCAACACTGGCGGCAAAACTGTCACCCTCAAAACCTTGGGCTTGGCAGCTTTAATGGCGAAAGCAGGAATGTTTGTTGCCGCCCGCGAACCCGTAGAATTGCCTTGGTTCGACAATATTTTGGCTGATATTGGTGACGAACAATCTTTGCAGCAAAGTTTGTCTACTTTCTCCGGCCATATCCGCCGCATCAGCCGCATTTTAGAAGTTTTACACAATAAATCCCAGGCTGAAGGGGAAGAAAATTCAAACCTGAAAATTACTAATTTCCAACAGCAAGAGGAGGAAGTCACCGATCCACAGAACACGGTTTCTGCTTTCCCAATCCTCAAACCTAAATTACAAATTCCCCAACCCCAAATCCCAATTGCCAATTCCCAATTACCAATTCCCAAATCTTTAGTTTTGTTAGACGAAGTAGGAGCGGGGACAGACCCCTCAGAAGGCAGTGCATTGGCGATCGCCCTGTTGAAATACCTCGCCCAACATTCCCTATTAACAGTTGCAACTACCCACTTTGGCGAACTCAAAGCCCTCAAATATCAAGACTCCCGCTTTGAAAATGCCTCAGTAGAATTTGACGACAATTCCATGCAGCCAACCTATCGCTTGCTGTGGGGAATTCCCGGACGTTCCAACGCCCTCACCATTGCCAAAAGACTCGGTTTGCTAGCATCCATAGTCGAAGAAGCTCAAACCTATGTGGGGGGAGCCTCTCAAGATGTCAATCAAGTAATTGCTGGACTCGAAGCACAGCGCCGAAAACAGGAAACCAAGGCCAGAGAAGCAACTCAACTGCTACACCAAACCGAAAAACTGCACAGAGAAGTTTCTCAAAAAGCAGCCGCTTTGCAAGAGCGGGAGCGAGAACTAAAAATAGCTCAGGAAGTGGCAGTAAATGAGGCGATAGGGTCAGCAAAATCAGAAATTGCTCAAATCATTCGTCGCTTGCAGTCGGGCAACCAGACGGCTCAAAATGCCCAACAAGCGACAGAAACCTTAAATCAAATTTCTGAAAAACACCTGCCCTCTCGCCAACAACCGGCTAAACCCAAACCGGGTTTTATGCCGAAAGTGGGCGATCGCATCCGCATTCCCAGCTTGGGCCAAACCGCCGAAGTCCTCAGCGGCCCCGATGCTAACGAAGAGTTGAGCGTTCGGTTTGGGATTATGAAAATGACTGTCAAACTGGGAGAAATTGAATCCCTCGACGGTCAAAAACCGGAAACTAAAGCTCAATTAGCCAAGGCGGCCGCCCAAGCACAAGCACTCGCTACCGCTAAAGCTAAGCAAGCAGCGGCGGAACCTGCGAAACCCAATCCCGAAATCGCCATTCGCACTGCTAATAATTCGATCGACCTACGGGGCGCGAGAGTCTCAGACGCAGAAATCGAAATAGACAGAGCTCTTTCCAAAGCCGTGGAATACGGAGTCCTGTGGATAATTCACGGCAAAGGTACGGGACAGTTGCGGCGCGGGGTTCACGAGTTCCTCGCGAATCACCCGCAGGTTTCCCGCTTTGAGCTCGCCAGTCAAAAAGAAGGAGGTGCAGGTGTTACCGTGGTTTATTTGAAATAGTCAGGATTTACGCATTTCCGGTTGACTCGTAATTATATAGTTATCAGCAGCAAAACAAGTCGCAAGGAACATATCATACTGATGCAACCGGAATGGATACTATACTGCAAATGTGGAATAATTAAGAGTTGATTTCCCACTTTAGTAACTGCCTGACTAATGAAAAAAACTCCCTCAAATGAAGTTTTGGTTGGCGACTGTCGTGAAGTGATGAAGACATTGCCAGAAAATTATATTTCTGCGTGTATCACTGACCCACCTTATAATTATGAATTTATTGGTCATAAATGGGATGACTCAGAAATTCAAAGGCGTATTGAAAGAGTCAATGGCAAGGGAAATAAAACCCTTGTTAAAAACATTCCCTATGGCAGTGGTTTAGCAGGTGGAGTCAGAAACGAAAAATGGTATCAAAGGAATCGCAACAACACTCTGGATTATGAAAAGTGGTGCTTTGAGTGGGGTGAGCAGCTTTTTCGGATCTGCAAACCGGGTGCGACAGTTTTAGTTTTCAACAGCACACGGACTGTTGCTCACGTACAAGTAGCACTTGAAAGTGCTGGTTTCTATGCCAGAGATATTCTTGTGTATAAAAGATCCAGTGGTATCCCTAAAGGTGTCAATATCAAACAACAGTTAGAGAAGAAAGGATATGAAAACTCTGAAAAATGGGATGGTTGGCACAGTTGTCTGAGGAACGAATGGGAAGCAATCTGCGTACTTCAAAAACCCCTGGTCAATAATTACTTGGAAACTCTACAGGAGTATGGTACTGGTCTATTTTATACTAAAGATCAGTTCGGTGGTTTTCAGTCCAATATTTTAGAAGGTATACAGCGTGAGAAAACCGAGGAGTTTAACGTCCACTGCACAGTTAAACCAATCGCTCTCATGAGAAAGCTGGTCGAAATATTTGTACCGCGTTTGGAAAATTCTATTTTAATCGACCCTTTCGCAGGATCGGGAACTACATTGCTGGCGGCGAAAGAATTTGGCATTAGGTATGTTGGCATTGAAATAGTACCTGACTACATAGAGATTATCAACAAGCGCCTTGATAGTTTCAGCGGTATACAGGGAATTCTCCCACTTTTTCAATAAGAAAAGACTTTAAATCAAATCCGCTTATTGTTTGTATAAACTCAAACGAATCGTCCCCCGTGTAAACTTTCCAAGTCCCGGCTTGGCACGCTGTAATAGCTGCGGGCAAATTATGTTGTCTAAGGATTAAAAAAACTGGCTGGTAATTATAAGTACGAAGTAGTGGCCCATAAGATTTGAACTTTTTCAGTGTTCCAGAATCTCCTGAGCCAATACGATATTTTGTATCTATTGCGTACCCATCAACAATCAGATCGCACGGCTCATCGCTTCCAACTTTAAATGCTGGCTGAAAACTACTGCAAAATGTTTTACACGTTTCAGTAACTAACAATTGCCAACACATACCTAACTCACGTCCCCAATATTGCCTATTTTATTTTTTTCTTATTGGAGAAATACCAAACACATCCATTAAAATATCGTGTTCTTCATTCTCTTCTGCATAAATTTTTTCGGTAAATGAGTTTTGGTATCTTGCTAAAATTTGCTCGAGTCTTCTTTCAGTCATCATCAATTACCAGCTCAGCTAGGCTAACTGATAATGCCTTGGCTATTTTGCTGGCATTAAGCAGGGTTATATTCCTTTCACCTCGTTCAACTGAACCAATATAGGTGCGATGTAATTCAGATAGTTCTGCAAGCCGATCTTGGGAAAGATTTCTGAGCTTTCTGAAATGTCTAACTTTTTTACCAAATTGCTCCGTAATATCCATAGATGGCGCCAGATGAAGCAATCACAACTATAATCTGACAGACTATAAGTAGCGACAGACTATAAGTAGCATTCGAGAGCGCTAGGATATTTGCATTGATATAAGGCCCGATAGTTTCAAAGCACTGATTTGATTTCGGTCACTGTGTGGCGTAGGATGGTTAGGGGTGAAAATCTCTGGGTTTTGCGGATTGCGATCGATCGAACTTGAAACCGCAACTTTTCACCCGCAACTCCGTCCAGCAGTTAGGATTGCCGGAATCAAAGCAACGAGCTATGGAGAAAAATTAACAGATGTGCTGTTGCCCACAGGCTGCAAAGCTTCAATCACTGCATACTGTTTGATATCCTGCCTCAACCAGTCTTAATTTCCCGTGCTGAAGCCATGCGCTCGACCGTAAAGTCCTCCGCTCCCACAAACGAAAGGGGCCCATCTCCCAACTGGGAAGAATTGACCCAAAAAGCACCAGAACCTACTCAGTTGGACAACATTAAAGCCCAACTGGATTTAGTGCTGTTAGCCCTAGAAGCACTGGCAGAAATTGGCTCAGAGGCGATGCTCAAGGTAGCAGCCGAACTGAATTTAGAGCCAATGGTAGCCGATCGGGTAGCTTTGTGGCGGCTGCGCCAATCTAACCCGCTGCGGAAAGGCCACGGAGGGCGCAAAAAACTAGATGTGGAGGAAGCTCGATCGCTAGTTTTGATAAGCTGTCATTTGGCAAAACAGCACCAAGCTTTAATCCGCCGCGCTGTTGCTTTGCTCGAACAAATGGCCGAGCAAAACCGCGAACCTCACACAATCGCTTTGCTGGGAGATTATATTGACAGGTTCAGCAACACTTATGGCTCGCGCATGGAAGATGCAGAAAACTTATCGGCCCGAGAACTGAGTGATTTGGCCCTCAAACTCCTGATCGATTTGCTGTTTTACAGCAGTCCCGGCGGCCACCGTCGCCTCTGGCTGGCTCTTCTAGACCGCGCTAAGAATTAGGCTAAGCATAATGGGAACGAGAATCACAAACATCGGGAACAGGCAAGATGCCTGTTCCACCAGAAAATTTATTTATTGTGGAACAGGCATCTTGCCTGTTGCTAAAAAAGCTTGTTAAGAATGCTGCAAAATATCAGATAAAACATAGTTATTCCCTCTTCCTTCTTCCTTCTTCCTTCCTGCTATGGTTCTCAAACGGTACACGCCCCCCACTTGCACGCTGGAAATTACAGCCAAAAGTTCGCCTCTATCTCGCTGGGCGGGCCAACCGGTGTTTAAATCTTTAAGTTTCGAGCTGCGACTCGACGACCCCAGGCTGCCTGATACCCAACACGTTACTCTCAGGGGCGATCGAATTCAACTCGAAACCCTCCACGAAGCTGTCAGCAACTACGTCCAAAACTTGCTCGGCGAATCCCGCGATTGGGAAAGCAACCTCAACTCTCAAACCGGCCGTATCCCTGCGGGCCCAGACTCGCCAGAAGTCGCGCGTAATGCCGTTATATTCGATCGAGCCGTCAACACTTCCGAACTAGCAAATTCCAACCCCTACTCTCTCCCAACTTCCTACCTTCCGGTTCCCCCCCGCTTAGAACCGCGCGGCTTGCTCGCCCACAACTTGTTTTTAGGCTCTTTGAGCGCAGCAGAATCTGGGCCAGTAGTTCCATTGAGCACGCTGCAACTGTTTGACTTGGCCACAGCACTAGATGACTGCGCCGCCGAAGTGATGGCGCTTCCCAACCTCAACCGCGAGTCTCAACGGCCGCTGTCCTCACCCTGGCTCAAGGTGGCAGCATTGCTGGTCGCCAGCGCTGGCCTGACGACAGGAACTATCAAAATGCTCGATCGATCCGCCACCTCCCCCCAAACCGCCACAGCCCCCGATCCAGGAAACCCCCAGTTAGCTGCCGGCGTCTCCCCCAGTCCTGTTGCCGCCCTACCGACACCCCCAGCACCAACACCCGCCGCCACACCCACTTTACCGCCCCTGCCGCCCCCGCCCATCAACACCGCCGCCTCCCCCAGCCCCAGCTTGCCCCCCATCGCCCTCGCCCCAAATCCCCCCACCAACAGACCCAGCCCCATCCAGCAGCCACCCCTGCTATTTCCCCCCAACGGCAGCGCAGCCAGCGCCCCACAGAGCGCCCCAGCTTTCCCTAAAGGGCAAACGATCACTATTCCCGCCCCCGAAGAACCACCCATTTCCCCCCCCCAAGCACCCGCACCAGTACCCTACGTGCTGCCCCCCCTACCGCCGAGACTAGCTCCCGCCGTACCGCCCCCCCTGCCGCCCTCGCTGTCGGCTTCCCGATTTCCCGTTCCCCCGCCGCAGCCCTTCCCCAGCCCCATCGAGCCGATTGTCCCCCCCGCCAGTACCGAACTCCCACCCCTTGAGGACGATCAACCAACCACCGAGTCCGAGGACAACAACCAGGCTGCCGCTAGCCAAAAAAACCGCACTTTATTTGATACAATTCCTCAAGTTTCAGAAGCTAGAACTTACTTTGAGGAACGCTGGAAGCCTCCAGAAGGAATGGAACAAACTTTGGAATACAGCGTGCTGATCGATGAAAATGGGTCAGTTCAAAGTATTGTGCCGATGGGAAAAGCAGCAGCAGATTATATCGAGCAAGCTAATATGCCATTAGTCGGCGAGCCGTTTGTTTCTGCCGTTTCTAATGGCAAAAACCCGAAAATTAGAGTTGTTTTGCGACCAAGCGGTCGAGTACAAACTTTTTTGGAAGAGAGTGATTGAAGGCTCTCAAACACATTGTCCAGATGGGAAATCTCGGTAAATTGCTAATGTTAAACAATTTCAAAAAAAATTAAATTTTCACTGCGGTAGCAGCCGCCAGCGTATTGACAGTTGCTCCCGTTTGTGGTATACATATCTATTAACCCGTGCGGGCAGAGTCACCAGTAAAAAAAAGTTGTTGACACTCGTCAACAGGTTCGCATTCTGCACTCTAGAAACTTCCTTCTTCCTTCTTCCTGACATCCGTTACATCCTCAGAAAGCGAATCCGTTGCCGAACTACCTTCTTCCTGACATCCGTTACATCCGGTACATTGCTCGTTGCCGAACTACCTTCTTCCTGACATCCGTTACATTCGTTACAGAATTCGTTGCCGAACTTCCTTCTATATCATCAATGCCCTTTTGTTCTATCCCAAACTTCTCCAATCCAATAAAAAACTGCAATCCCCCAAAAACTATATAAAAAATCTTCAATACTAGCAGTACGATTTGGTAAAATGGCTTGCAGCATTTCTTCTGCAGCAGTGAACATAGTAAAAATTGCGGAACCGAAAGGAATTGAATAATTAAACAAATTGATCTTTTTTTTGCCTGTTGCTCTATGGCACAAAAAAGATGCTATTCCGTACAAAATAAAGTGACCTAGTTTGTCATAAGGCGGATGAGCGAGAGGAAAGTTGAGTAATTTCCCCGTACCTGCTAAAAGCATAATACTGAGAAGAATTAAAACGTACACAAAACAAGCAACTATCCAGAATTTTTTTGAGAACTTCATCTTTTTTTGCCGATACCCACTAGGGACAAATTAATTATGCGCCGCCCCAAAATAAAAACAAATCTTTAATTGCGTATTGTATTTGTAGGCGTATGCCTAGCAGTAGCAGCAGCTCAAGTTTAATGGGTTTTTACTGTCAAAACTTGCGGCGGTGACGCATCGGGTGGATAAATAAAATCCACTTCTACAAGTCGCTTTTCTCCCGATTTCATCTCTAATTGTACTAAAGGTTCCCCCTGCTGTCCCCGCCGCTGGACTAAATGCACGTAGCGAGTTTGAGGCACTTTACTGTCATCATTATACCGCACTCGAACCGTTCCCCTAAAAAAAGTTTGAGGTGCCGGAGGTTCTAAAAAATTAAGTCCTCCTGAAGTTAATTTGTCTGTCTTAATTGGAGTTTGAATTGCGACAGTTACAGTTTGATTCTTGCTGGTAAAATTGTACAGTGGCAAGCTGAGACTGTATTGAATTCCGTAATTGCCGTGGGCGCGGTATGCTGTATCTGGGTAGCGGACTAGCATCCTCGCACTTTGCACTTGATTTGTGCCCAGCATTCCGCGCGGGAGGCTGCTTAATGGATAGGAAAATGCTGTTCCGGGTTGGGGAATTGCTAGGTTTGATGTGGCGGGGTTGTCGGAGAGAAGTGATCGCCATTCTGAACCTAATGCTACACCGGCAACTCGACCGTAAATTATTTGACCTTCGGTGATTTCGGGCGGTGTGGGAACTCGATCGCGCGGCCCGGCTATATTACCATTGTCTAATAAGTTTTGCCATTCTGCTAAATTAGGCGATCGCTCGTTTCCCTGTCCGTTTCCCTGTGCGTCAACTGGGGCAAACATCGCAAGACTGGCAACATAGACTATACCATCGCTCCGCAACCGCATCAAGGTCGATCGACCGTTTAGCGGCGGCACCAATCCCCGCACCGGTATCGGATGATTCATCAACATTTGGCTTTTTCCCGGTGGAATAATTAACCCAGGCCCAAACTCTGACTGTCTCCTTCCTCTCAAAATATCATTCACAGCGCGGCTTCCGGGCCCAGCGTAAATATTACTGTTTGAATTATCGACTTGCGGCGGCAATTCAATAAAAGGTGCATCGGGTTGACTGAGATAACTCGCAGCTTGCAATATATCTATTTTTACAGGTTTATTGCCCGGATTGTAAACAATTACTCCTTGATACAAGGTTCGCAAATCTTCCGGGGAAGGTGCGCGGGCTATGTGGTGGGCAAATATGTCGAAACGTCCTTGAAAGGCAAAGTTTAAATGTGCCGCCGGAAATCTTTTACCATCCGGAGGAAATGTTGAAAGCAAAATTCCTTCTTGCAGCACTAATTCAGGACTGTTGCTGTTAAATACTGGTATGTTGTCTAACTGTCCGGGGAGAGGTCGTACTTCTTGGATTTGGACTATTTCTTGAGGTGCGGGAGGGGTTTGGGCTAAGGGGATGATTGATAGAGGTGGCAGCATTTTTTGATGTTTTGCACTTGGGAGTTGAGATTTTTTTTACCGCAGAGGGCGCAGAGGGCGCAGAGGAAGAGAGGGAAGAGAAGAGGAGGTTAATATTTGTGTCAGGGCGGGTTTTGTACGGAGATTTTGGTCGCTTCTAGCAGATATTGTGATTTTTACCGCGCCCACTGTTGTAATATGTAGTTGTAAAATTTGGCAGTGTCTACTTGATCCATTGCTTGAATTTTTCGCCCTCCCGTTTTAACTTTTGTGCGTCCTTGGCTGATGCCTTCGGTAATAATTTCTGTTTCCCATTCTCGCAGTTGGTAAAATTCTGGATGCGCTAAATAAGCGGTTGCCAAAATGTCCCAAAAATAGTAATCTTGAGATATTGCTAGGGCATAACACTGTCCTGCTAAGTCGGAAATTGGATATTTGTGCTGTCTTGCTAAGAGATTGGAAAATTCTACAGTTAGCGGTACATTATTGGTGATATCTAAAGGACACATGACAACGGGAATTTGGGTTTGCCAAATTCTCTCGATTGCTATCGGGTCCCAGTAAGCATTCCATTCCGCCGACATATCTTGTCCGGGTTCCATATCTTTGCTAACATTGCCGATAACATTGAGGGCGCCTCCCATCCAGACAATTTCTTGAATTTTGCTTTCAATTTCTGGCGCGATATCTAAAGCTTGCGCTACTGTTGTTAACGGCCCCGTTACCATTAATGTGACTGGTGCGGCTGCATCTTGCAAAACTCGCACCATAAAGTTTTGTCCGGGTTCTGATATTAACCGCGTGTCAATGGTTCCTTTTTCATTTAGAATGGGAAGTCGATCGACTGCAAAGGAATCTCGCCGAAATAACACCGGAAATGGATTCAGTCCCCGCACCGTACTCGCCGCCACCGGAACTTCTGAACGCCCCATCAAATCGAGGATTTTGCGTGTTGCACTCACCGCCGGTTGAATGTAGCAGTCCGCAGGAGTTACAATTACTCCCAGAGTTTCGACTTCCTCCATTGTCATCAGCAATACGACAGAGAGATAGTCGTCAACTGCACCGTCGTGATCCATTAGTACGAGTTTTTTGGACATTTTGCTTTCCCGGTGACTGAATTAGTGTAAAGTACAAATATAAATTTATTTGTGCATCAAACACAACAGCCTTAACTATATGAATACAGTATCACCTTACGGCTCTTGGAAATCACCTATTTCTTCCGATTTAATTGTTTCTGGAACTGTCGGACTGGGACAAATTGCTATTGACGGCGATGATAATTACTGGGTTGAGGGAAGGCCTTCGGAAGCGGGGAGAAGCGTCCTCGTGCGGCGCACTCCTGACGGTACAATCAGCGACGTGACACCGCATCCTTTTAATGTTCGCACTCGCGTTAACGAATACGGCGGCGCTGCTTTTGCAGTTGCTGGCGGTGTTGTCTATTTCTCTCATTTTGCCGACCAACGTATTTATGTTCAAACATTAAATTCTCAACCCGAACCTCTGACTCCTGCTGCTAATTCTCGGTATGCAGATGCGATAATTGACAAGCAGAGAAATCGCCTGATTGGCGTGCGCGAAGACCATGCAGGTGAGGGTGAATCTGTCAATACTATTGTTAGCATTAATTTAGATAACGGCGAAGATATTCAAATCTTAACTCAGGGCAATGATTTTTATGCTTCCCCTCGTTTAAGTCCAGACGGTTCTCTACTTTCCTGGATTTGTTGGAACCATCCAAATATGCCGTGGGATGGCACAGAATTGTGGGTAGCAGAAATTAAGGCTGATGGTTCTTTAGGTGAAAAATACTTAGTTGCTGGCGGGGTTGAGGAGTCGATTTTTCAACCGGAATGGTCGCCCGATGGAGTTTTGTATTTTGTTTCTGACAAGTCGAACTGGTGGAATTTCTATAGAACCGTCAATCCCCGCTTGCCGAGGGAACAACAACAGGTCGAACCTCTGTGCGAAATGGCGGCTGAATTCGGACTTCCCCAGTGGGTTTTTGGAATGTCTACTTATGCCGTTGTCTCGGAAAGCAAAATTATTTGCACCTACACTCAGCAAGGCCAGTGGCATTTAGCAAGTCTTGATTTAACGACAAAGCAGTTGACAACAATTGAAACGCATTACACTGATATTTCCTCCGTCAAAGCGCGGGGAGAAACTGTGGTTTTTCTTGCAAGTTCGCCAACTGAATCTACTGCTATTGTACAATTAAATTTAGCAACAAGTCAACTGTCAATCTGGCGCCAATCGAGCAATTTAAGCATCAATCCGGGTTATCTTTCTGTACCGGAACCTATCGAGTTTCCCACGGAAAACAATTTGACTGCTTTCGGTTTCTTCTATCCCCCGAAAAATCAAGATTTCGCAGGGCCTGCGGGTGAAAAACCGCCGCTTGTCGTCAAAAGTCACGGCGGCCCAACTGCCGCTACTTCTAGTAGCATGAATTTGAAAATTCAATATTGGACGAGTCGCGGTTTTGCCGTGCTCGATGTTAATTACGGCGGCAGCACTGGTTACGGCCGAGAATACAGAAAAAGACTGCAAGATAGTTGGGGAATTGTCGATGTTGACGACTGCGCTAACGGTGCTAAATATTTAGCTGAAAAAGGTTTAGTTGATGGCGAAAAAATGGCGATCGCCGGAGGCAGTGCAGGGGGGTACACTACTCTGTGCGCTCTTACTTTCCGCGATGTGTTTAAGGCCGGTGCGAGCTATTATGGAGTTAGCGATTTGGAAGCTTTGGCAACGGATACTCACAAATTTGAAGCGCGCTATCTGGATGGATTAATCGGGCTTTATCCTGAAAGAAAAGATTTGTATGTAGCTCGTTCGCCGATTCATTCCGCCGAACGTTTATCTTGTCCCGTTATCTTTTTTCAAGGATTAGAAGATAAAGTGGTTCCGCCCAATCAAGCGGAAATGATGGTAGAGATATTGAAAGCTAAAGGTTTGCCGGTTGCTTATGTTGCTTATGAAGGGGAACAGCACGGTTTTCGCCGCGCTGAAAATATCAAAAGAACTCTTGACGGCGAATTCTATTTCTATTCCCGGGTGTTTAAGTTTGAGTTAGCTGAACCTGTGGAGGAAGTGGTGATTTTCAATCTTTAGAAAACATTAAGTTTGCAGTTGCTCGGTCTTCCCTAAAACGCACCTGCCCACTTTATCATAATTCGCCAATTTCAAATGTGATTTACTTCACAAATTTTGCTGTTTATTGTCACACCTTTAAAGGCAATAGAGCTATAAATTTTTATAGTGCGATCGCCTTTTGTTGTTGCAGAAACGCCCGATCGCGCGATCGTCGAATTTAGACTCAATCGCTATGCAAACTCCTGTCCACCTGATTCCATCTGCTTTGGCCGAGCTGTTTGCCGAAGTGAATCAAAATGGCTACATTACTCTAGCCGATAGGTATGGTTTGATGGCTGCTATTTTTGACGAAAATTTGACTGAGGAAGACAAACGCTCGATCGATCGACTGCTGCGCTCTGTGTGCCGGGGAAGGATAAAATTAGTTAACGAATTGTCTATGCTCAGGTAAGTGACGACATTTTTCCTTAAGAGGAACTTTAAACATCTCAATAATCAAAAAAAGTCCCACTTGTCTGTTAGTTGGAACTTCGAGCGAGAAAACTATTGTTAATCTTTTATCGACATAGAACTTACGCAAAAAAATGTTTAGCGCGCGAATTTATAGCGGTAGGGTTTGCACTGCGAACCTTACATATAGTTTTGCGTAAGTGCTGAACCAGTTTAATGTGCAGGTATAGTTGTAGCCAACTGTAACTTACTCAAACTTTCTTCAGGCTGAACCTCCATCTGATAGCTGAGTGCCGAAGGAATCCCGAGTACGCAGCACGGAAAATTATTGCCTAGTTCCCTAACCAGCGAGTGGTTTCCCGAATCGCAGCCCAAGAAAAGTAAGTTGGCTGATTCTAATTCAACCACATTTCTCAGTTCTGTAGCAACCCGCCCGATGCGTAAATGAGCTTTGAATAAACCGCGCCACTCCTCAGCCAAACAGCGCGCTTGCCACAGCAACTTATCTGCTACCTCGTACTCATTTTTTTGACCAAAAATTTCTCGAAAATAATGCGGATCGATCCAAGTTTTTTGCTGGGCTACCGATGGGATTTCGGTTTGTAAAGCCAGCGCAGGCGCTGCACAATTAAGCGCGAATGCTTCCTCTAAATTAGACACTTTCTGCTGTGCGACCAAGGCATTTGCTACAGCAAATTTGCAATTATCTTCACCGTAACTTTTTGGCGATTCGTCGATCACGTAGACGACTTGAACCGTGACTTCTTTAGTTGTTACTAAACGAGTTTGATGCGCCATCCAAAGGGTAATATCCAGAGCTATTTGACTTTGGGGAGAACTGTTGTAACCGACAATAAAATTGATAGTTTTTGCCTGTTTTGGGGATTTTGATTTCTTAGAAACTGGTAATGTTTGCTCTGGCAGCAATACCATTTCTTCTGCTAAATTTTGGTATCCCAATGCACTTTCAAAACGCGCTAACATTGTTTTGAGATTCACAGGCTTAACCTCTCTTAAGTTAATTATTATGTCGATCGGTCGGGTGTTATTCGTCTTGAGTAAAGTAGCGATCGAGAAAATTCAAAGCATAGTTGCGGAGTTCGTAATAATCCTTCGATTCCCGCAACTCCTGGCGATCGCGCGGGTGCGAAAACGGCACTGACAAAATCTCCCCTATTGTCGCCGCCGGACCGTTTGTCATCAGCACAATGCGATCGGACATATAGATAGCTTCATCCACATCGTGAGTAATCATCATTGCAGCTTGTCTGTGATTTTCCCAGATATCCAGCACCTGTTTCTGCAACTTGCCACGAGTTAGAGCATCCAGCGCTCCAAACGGTTCGTCCATTAATAACATTTTCGGTCGAATCGCCAAAGCTCGCGCAATCCCAACCCGCTGTTTCATGCCTCCTGAAATTTCGTCTGGATATTTATCGGCTGCTGCCGTTAAGTTTACCATTGCTAGGTGTTCGTTGACAAGACTAATCTTATCGGGACGGCTAAGACTTTGCAAAACTTCATCAACTGCAAGCCGAATATTTTCGCGCACTGTCAGCCAAGGCAGCAATCCGTAGTGCTGGAATACCATCATGCGATCGGCTCCAGGTTTGCGAATTTCTTTTCCTTCCAGTGTCACCATACCCCTGCTCTGTTTTTCCAAACCAGCCACTATTTTTAGCAGCGTTGATTTGCCACAGCCCGAGTGACCGATTACCGAAATATATTCGTTTTCTCCAATACTTAAATTGATATTGTCCAAAACGCTAAATTCGCTACCGTCAGGATTTTTATACGACTTGAACAAGTTGTTGATTTCCAAAAATTCAGGCTGCTTCTTGACTTGGCTGCTGGCTTCGATAGAAGTAGAAAAGTATTGAGTCACGGTATTCTCCTAAAAAGTAGTAAAGTGTTAATTTGATTTACTTCCGGTTGGGTAAGCGCCGGTAAGGTTCGCCCCCTCGCAGAGGTTCTGCGTTCAGGAATGTAGAAATTAAGACTGAAAAAAAGACTGAGGACGGTTGGCTCGAATTTCAAAACTATTCAAATAACCCACCGGATCGCTTGGATCGAATGCCTTTTTATCAATAAAAAGTTCCGCAGGTTCCACTTGGTAATCCTCCTGGGGACAATCGATCCCCATTTCGGCAACAATCTTGCGGTAAATGTCGGTTCTCCAAGCTTTTTTAGCTAATTCCTCAGCATTTTTTGGAACTTCTTTAATCTGTCCCCAGCGAGCGGCTTGAGTCATCAACCAAATACTCTGAGACTGCCACAGAAATGTTGAATGATTTCCCGGTATTTGAGGCAAATTCTTAGGAATGTCATAGAAAATAGTTGCATCTTCCGATTGTAGGGTGCGGTCTTTTCCGTCAAACCCTCCATAGTTGTAGTCGCCAACTATTGCCGGTCGCGTAAATTTGTCGATCGCCCCTTTTTTCGGTCTCGCCCCCGTAAACGATCGCTCAGTCAGCAGCGCCGATATTTCACTGCGATTTTCCGGCTTGCTGCAATACTGACAAGCTTCCACCATTGCCTTAACCAACGAGTAATAAGTCTTCGGATTTTCCTCAATGAATGATTCCATTACTCCCAAAAGGCGATCGGGATGTCCCAGCCAAACTTCCTTGCCTTGCACGAAGGTAAAACCCACTCCCAAATTGCCTTGAATTGCCCGCGTATTCCAAGGTTCTGCCACCATGTAAGCCTGCATGGCGCCAATCTTGATGTTCGTTACCATCTGCGGCGGCGGCACAATAATTACCCGAAATTCTTTGAACGGATCGACACCCGCAGCCGCCGATATGTAGCGGATAAAGTATTCGTAAATCGCAGAACTCAGAACCACTGCCCAAACTCTGTTTTCCGACGGCTGACTGTCAAAAAAAGCTCGAAATTGTTTGCCAAATTCTTCCAAATTGCCGTTGTATTCGTGCCAAGGGCGTAAACCGGAATCCCACATAGCTTTGTTCATCGTCATGGCATTGCCGTGGCGGTGAATTGTCATTGCCGCGCACAGGGGTGCGTGGCGCGCTCCTTCGGCGCCAATTCGGGCGTTTGTGACGGCGCCGGATACGACTGGGGAGGCGTCGAGGCGGCCGAAGATTACGCCGTCGCGGGAGGTTGCCCAGCTTGCTTCGCGGTTGAGTTTGACGTTTAAACCGTATTTGCGGAAAAAGCCTTTTTTCCAGGCGATCGCAAATGGTGCACAATCGTTAACGGGCACGTATCCTACGGTTAAATTGGGTTTTTCTAAGGTTCGGGAATCGACTACCGGCTTTACGGCTAAGGCTTCTTCTGTGAGTCCTTTTGCCGATCGATCCGCGCTAATTCCACAACCAGATAAAACCATTCCCGCCGCCGCCGCTCCCATTCTTTGAAAAAACTCTCGGCGGTTCCATTCATTGGAAAACTTGTCACTCATATTTAATTCTCGATCGCTAATAACTAAATGTCTGTCATCAATAACCGTGAGCTAATGACTAATTACTAATGATTAATGACCGATCGATGCGTTACCCATTCCTGAACTTTGTCAACTGCAGCGTCGAGCAACAATCCAGTTAAGCCAATTACCAACACCGCTAAAAATACCGAACTTAGATTCAAACGGCTCCACTCATCCCAGACAAAAAAGCCAATTCCCACACCGCCTGTCAGCATTTCCACCGCCACAATCACCAGCCAAGCAATCCCTAAACTAATCCGCAAACCTGTAAAAATGTATGGCAAACTCGCCGGCCAAATTATTTTGGTAATCCGCCTCCATTGCGGGATTTCCAAAACTCGCGCCACATCCAGATAATCCTGGGAAACGCTAGAAACTCCCAAAGCTGTGTTGATAATTGTCGGCCACAAAGACGTGATAAATATGACAAAAATTGCCGACGGCTCTGCTAAATTAAAAATCGATAAAGCTATCGGCAGCCAAGCTAGCGGCGACACCGGTTTGAAGATTTGAATCAGCGGATTGAGCGCCATCATTGCCGGTTTCGACATCCCGATCAGAAATCCCACGGGAATCGCAACTGCTGCACCCAGGAAAAATCCCACCAACACCCGCCGCAAACTCGCTAGCAGCAGCCAGCCAATGCCTAAATCTCCAGGCCCGCGCTGATAAAATGGATGGAATATGTAATCTAAATTAGCGATTAACGCCTGATAGGGAGTGGGAATCAAATCGCTGTTGAAGCTGGCAACAATCCACCACACACCAAGAATTCCCAAAAAACCAGCCGCAGGCAACAAAACAGCATCTCGGATGACAACGGGTTTGACCCGCTTCCACGTTGCAACTCCTGCAAGTACGATCGCAGATAAATTAAGCTGTATGAACATTTCAATCTCCTTCAGAGTCAGGGCAGGTACAAGAATCTTGAACAATACCAACCTGAGACACTGACGAAGCCAAACAATCTTTTTCAGAAATTTGGCTTTTCAGTCTCTTCTCAATGCCTGCGAAGTTAGCTGACGGGCTAGGACTGAGAGATGTCCTTCTCCTTAGATTTCAAAATCAAAAATTACACTCAAATTTGGCAATTTTTAACTTTGCTTTTTAATTCTGTAGAAATTAGCCCCTAAAATTGGTTCCTCCGCTCCAGCCACACGCTTGGTTCGATCGCGCAGTGCTGGATTAGGCTTGACTTTTTAAGCCAATTTAACTTAAGCTAGCACGAGCATTTGCTTTTGTCAATATGTCTTTAGGAGTAGCCATTGGCGATCGGCAAAGCTCCAAAGTTGAGAGAAAATTCCAAAAGTTAATTAATTAAACTCACCTAGAGAGATAAAATGCGATCGGCCACTTCTTTCTCTACTTGAGCCATGAGAGACTTTAGCCTCGCGCTGCAAGATCGAATTGACATAATTATACAAAACTGGATCGAAGCTGTACGCTCCGACGACCAACTCGAAACCGCTAAAGAACTCACCTACAATGGCGTGCGCGACAGCGTTCCAATGGTACTACAAGCGATCGTAACTATGCTTTCCCAATCCCAAGAGAGCGACATTCGCACACTCGTAGAAAAAAGTTTAGAACACGGAACTCTCAGGGCAAAACAAGGCTACGACGCCGAAGAAATTGCGCGGGAATACCGCTTGCTGCGCTGGGTAATTTTCGAGGCTTTAGAGCCAGAATTGGTAAAAGCCTCTGCCGCCGAAGTCAGCAGAGCTTACCGCTTAATTGACACGGCCCTCGACGAAGTAATTGCTAAATGTTTCCAAACTTTTACCCAGGAAAGATTCCAAGAACTAAAGGATTTGCAAAACCAATTGCAACTTACAAATCAAGAACTGACTCGCTTAGTTCGCGCCAATCAAGAGAACTTATCTCACTTAGCTCACGAATTAAAAACTCCCCTCACCTCTATTATCGGCTACTCAGATTTGTTTTTGCGCCAGCAACAAAACTATTCCGAAATTAAAGGTTTTGTTCCCAATATAGGACATATTGATAGAGTCCTCAACAGCGGCAGACTGTTACTGAGATTGATCAACGATACTCTGGAAATTTCGCGGTACGAAGCCGGACAAATAAAGTTACAGCTAACTGCAATCAGCCTGCCAGATGTACTCGCCACTGTTGTCGAAATAATTGAGCCTTTAGCGAAAGCAAAAGGTTTAGAGATAGCTGTAGAGTGCCATCTCTCAGACGAGCGAGTGGTGACAGATTGCTTGCGCTTGCAGCAAATTATCACAAACTTAACCAGCAACGCCATTCGCTACACCACAGCCGGTACTGTTACAATAAAAAGCGAACTTTTGCCAGATAAATATTGGACAGTAACTGTCTCAGATACAGGAATTGGCATTGCTCCCGAAGACTGCGAGCGGATTTTTCAACCCTATTTTCGAGCAGACAACTCCCTAAGCTCTGGCATTCCTGACAGTACCGGCTTAGGGTTAGCAATTGTCGCTCGATTAGTCAAGCTCTTGCAAGGTAAAATCGAATTAGTTTCTCAAGTAGGAGTTGGCTCTTCCTTCACTGTAATTTTTCCCTTAGAATTGGCTGAATTTTAGATGCTTTAGTATTACCAACTAATTTTTATTCCCTCTGCCCTCTGACTTCTGACTTCTTCCCTCTTGCTTCTGACTTCAAATCAGAAACCGAAGAGTTACATAAACAGCCGCAGCCACCAATTGCACCGCCATCACAGGCAGCCCATAACGCAGAAAAGTTTGAAAAGAAATGCGGCGCCCGTGCAGTTCAGAAATTCCCGCCGCCACTATATTAGAAGAAGCTCCTACCAAAGTGCCGTTTCCGCCTAAAGTTGCTCCGTACATCATCGCATAAAACAGCGGCAGCACAGCAGGTGGAAACTGCCCTGCAAAATCGGGAGCCAGCACCTCTGCCGGTGCGAGCCCGATATTAACAACATACTGTTTTAGCAGCGGCACCATCGCCACTACCAGCGGAATATTTGGCACCACACTCGACAACAAACCCACAAAAAATAACAAAACTAAAGAACCCAGAAAAATATTCTTCCCTAAAATTACTGCTAATATTCCAGATATATTGCCGATAACTCCGGTTTTTTCCAAACCGCCAATCAGCACAAAGATAGACATAAAAAATAGGAGCGTGCTCCAATCTAAATCCCGCAAAATATTATTAACAGAATCAATTTTGGAATGGTGAGCTAAAAGCATTGCCAAAGCAGCCCCCAACAAAGCAACCGCTGCAGGTGAAATAGGCACGGGCAGAGACTCTCCTATGACAAAAAATGTCAGCACGAAAGTTATAATTAAGCCGCCCACTGCTAAGACTCGGGGGTGATTAATTTTTGGGCTCGGCAAATGTTCCAAATCCTCTAAGTTTTTGTGCCAAATTTCGCTGAACAGCCAAGGCAACATAACTACTATCACTCCTACGGCAATTGCCCCGCCCAAACTTAACTTTATCAGGTAATCTGCAAAGCTCATGTTAATAGCATCGCCGACAATGAATGTCGCCGGGTCGCCTACTATTGTTAGCAGTCCCGAACTGTTAGCTACAAATACCATTAAAATCAGTAACGGCACAAAATCTACACCGACTTCTTCTGCGATAGGCGGAATTAATGGTGCTAGCAGCATGACTGTCGTAGCATTGGGCAAAACTGCACAAATTGGCGTAGTAATTGCGACAATACCCAGCAAGAGATTTTTACCTTTGCCTTTAGCCAGAAGCACAATTTGAGTTGCCAAATACTCGAATACTTTGGTAGGCTCAAAGGCTCTCACCATTACCATGACTCCGAAAAATAAGCCCAGGGTGGCGTGACTCCGACCGATATATTCGATCGCGTTGTTTAACGTCATCACGTGGGTAAAAACCAGAATTACCGCTCCAAGAAATGCCGCAACTGTGAGGTGTATCCATTCTGTAATTATTAAGAAAATTACACATATAAATGTTGTTGCAGCAATCACAGCTTGCAGGTTTTCCATTTAGTCCCCTGAAAAAAATAAAACTTAAAAATTAAAAACTTTCGGTTCGAGTGAATATACTACTTTCTGGCTCTTCTGTCAATAAATTTAAGTGCTGATTTTGGCAGCCACAAGCTGGGAGCAACTCATCAAGAGCTTTCCGGTACAGGGAAAAAATCACCTCAAAACTACTTCTTTTGGGAGGGTCGCGATCGCCCGAAGTTTGATATGGCGATCGGGCGATCGCTCAACTACAATGAAGCATGGGCAATCTCTGCCAAACTCAACCCCCACGCAGAAATCATGGACTACAGCCAAGTGCTCGCCGACAAAACCGATACTATCGTCCAAAACTGGATTGAAGCAGTTCGTCAGGATCGGAAAATTGAAACCGCTGACGCCTTACCGCACTCAGCAATCGAAAATCACATACCTCACCTGCTGCAGGCGATGACCACAGTGCTTTCCCAATATCAAAACAGCGAAATAAAACTAATAATTGAAGCCAGTTTAGATCACGGATTTCTCAGAGCCGAACAAGGCTACGACGCAGCAGAAGTAGCCCAGGAATACCACTTATTGCGTCAAGTAATATTCTCGCAATTAGAATCCGAATTGCTAGCAGGAAGCACCGCCGACGTATTCAGAGCTTTTCGGCTGATAGATGCCGTACTAGACGAAGCAATTGCCCAGTGTTTCAACAGCTACGTAGCTCAGAGGCTGCAGGAACTTCAACAAATCCAAACTCAGTTACAACTCACCAATCAAGAACTCTCTCGCCTCGTCAGCGTCCATCAAGAAAACGTCTACCATTTGGCTCACGAACTCAAAACTCCTCTCAACTCAATTATTGGTTATTCCGAACTATTCCTGCGAAAAGAAAAATGGCAATCAGAAGTCAAAGATACCCTCCCCGGCATCGAACACATCGAGCGAGTATTGCGTAACGGCAGACACTTGCTTCGCATGATTAATGACACACTAGAACTTTCTCGCGCTGATGCCGGCAAAATTAAACTTAACCTGCAGCGAACTAATGTACAATCAGTAATTAACACCGTAGTAGAAATGATGCAGCCAATTGCTGATGCTAAAGGACTAAAGCTCGCTGTTACCAGCGACTGCGCCCCAAGACAAGTAATCGCCGACGCACAGCGGCTGCAACAAATTCTGATCAACCTGCTGAGCAATGCCATTCGCTATACAGAATCTGGTAGCATCGAATTAAGTTGCCACTCTGCTGGAGAAGGAAAGTGGGCGATCGCAATTACAGATACCGGCATTGGCATCGCCCCGGAAGATACAAAGCGCATCTTTGACCCCTTCTTTCAAGCAGGAGAAGCAGGCAAACAGCTCTTTCCCACCGAAAGCACTGGCCTGGGATTAGCAATAGTATCGCGGCTCGTCACGCTGCTCCAAGGCAAAATCGAGTTAGTATCAGAAATAGGAGTAGGCTCAACTTTTACCGTGATTCTACCCCAAGAAGTTAAAATACTCCAAGAAGTAAGCTAAACATTAAGTTCAAATTTTTACATCCGAAAATCCTATGCCCGCAGCCAACCTTAGCCCTTCCACCACAGCCTTTCCCCTCACCGCCGTAGTCGGGCAAGAAGCAATCAAATTAGCCCTGCTGTTAGCAGCAGTCGATCCCGGATTGGGAGGAGTGGCGATCGCAGGCCGCCGCGGTACAGCAAAATCAGTAATGGCCCGCGCCTTGCACTCATTACTACCACCCATTGAAATTGTTAAAGATTCTTTTTGCAACGCCGAACCTAATGAAATTATTGCCGAACAGGCATCAGGCTTGTTAGCAGAAAATGGCGGGCAAGATGCCCACACCACCGATACTAATTCCTTAACTACTGAAATAATTCCCACACCGTTCATTCAAATTCCTTTGGGTGTCACCGAAGACAGACTCTTAGGTTCAGTCGATGTCGAACAATCAGTAAAATTCGGTCAAACCGTATTTCAACCCGGACTCCTAGCCCAAGCAAATCGAGGCGTACTATATGTAGACGAAATTAACCTCCTCGATGACAACATTTCCAACCAATTGCTAACAGTATTAACCGAAGGGCGCAACCAAATAGAGCGCGAAGGCATCAGCTTTCAACACCCCTGCAAACCTCTATTTATCGCCACCTACAACCCCGAAGAAGGGCCGCTGAGAGAACATTTGCTCGATCGCATCGCGATCGTACTTTCAGCCGACGCAGCACTCGAACTACAAGAAAGAGTCTATGCAGTAGAACAAGCTTTATCCTACTCCAGCTCCCCCCAAGACTTTCTCAATCAATACAGCGAAGACACCGACAACCTCAAAACCCAAATCATCCTAGCCAGAGAATGGCTCAAAGATGTCAGCATTAAACGCGAACAAATTGCCTACCTAGTAGAAGAAGCCATCCGGGGTGGCGTTCAAGGACACCGCGCCGAAATATTCGCAGTCCGCGTCGCCAAAGCCGCCGCCGCCATGGAGGGACGCACAGAAGTTAACGCCGAAGACCTGCGCCGCGCCGTAGAATTAGTCATCGTACCCCGCGCCACCATCATCCAAACTCCCCCAGACGAAAACTCTCCTCCTCCTCCGCCCCCACCGCCTCCCCAAAAGCAGTCAGAACAAGAACAAGACGAACCAGAAAACGAGCAAGAAGACGAAGAAGACCAAGAGGATGAAGACAACCCGGAACCTGAACAAGAACCAGAAAAAGATACCATTCCCGAAGAATTTCTTTTCGACCCCGAAGGCGTAATTCTCGACCCCAGCGTGCTTTTCTTCGCCCAAGCCGCCAGCCGCCAAGGCAAATCCGGCAGCCGCAGCACCATTTTCTCGGAAGATAGAGGCCGTTACGTCAAGCCAGTATTACCCAAAGGCCCCGTCCGCCGCATCGCCGTTGACGCCACCCTCAGAGCCGCCGCACCCTACCAAAAAGCCCGCCGCGACAGGCATTCTAACCCCCCCCAAGCTTCGGGGGTACAAGGGGGAGTTGAGCGCCGTGTATTTGTGGAACAGGGAGACATTCGGGCGAAGCGCTTGGCCAGAAAAGCTGGAGCTTTAGTCGTATTTGTCGTCGATGCTTCGGGTTCGATGGCCCTCAACCGGATGCAGTCGGCCAAAGGTGCAGTCATGCAGCTACTCACAGAAGCTTATCAAAGCCGCGACCAAGTTGCTCTGATTCCCTTTCGCGGAGAACAAGCAGAAGTGCTGCTACCGCCGACTCGCTCGATAGCCTTGGCCCGCAAGCGTTTGGAACGGTTGCCCTGCGGAGGCGGTTCCCCCTTGGCCCACGGTTTGACTCAAGCAGTGCGGGTGGGAGTCAACGCGCGGCAGTCTGGAGATATCGGTCAAGTTGCGATTGTCGCCATTACAGACGGACGCGGTAATATTCCTTTGGCTCGTTCTTTGGGCGAACCGATTGTAGATGGAGAAAAGCCTGATATTAAGCAGGAATTGTTAGAAATTGCTGCCAAAATTCGCGGGTTGGGAATGCAGTTGCTGGTAATTGATACCGAGAGCAAGTTTATTTCGACTGGCTTTGCGAAGGAATTGGCCAAGACTTCTGGAGGGAAATACTATCACTTGCCCAAAGCTACCGAACAGTCGATCGCAGCTATGACTAAAAATGCTCTGCGCGACGCGATCGGCTAAAATCCTGACACCCGGATTTATCTCCGTTTATCTGCAGTTAAAAACCAAAAAATTAGACTTTTGCCCAAAAGTCTAATTTTTTACTTTTGCTCTCCGGCGACTCACCGCCAGGGAACCGGCAACTAAACCCAACCCTACCACCGTCGAAGGCTCAGGAATTCTTACGGGCAGAGGTACGCGGTTTGCCGTCCCCCGGCTCGGGGTTGAAGAAGTTGTACCTTGGGGGAGTTGACCTGTCTGAGCCAGCAGCAAATTTTCTGAACCCTGGCCTGAAGTAGCCGTATAAACGGCTCGGACATTAGCTGCAAGTGCAGCTTGACCGCTGCAAATAATGGCGGCGGCAGCCAATAAAATCCCCGCTGTAGGGGGCAATAATTTGCGCTCAAAAAAGGTGGGCATTGGACATTACCTATTTAGCAGTTTGTCGATACAACTCGATCTTTTCATTTATTTTCTCGGTATCCTGTGTCTGAGCTACTGTCTGAGCTACCTTAGCAATTAACGGAACCGATTTTAGATTTTAGATTTTATTTATATTTTATATTTTAGATTATTGAAGTTTCTTGTCCCTAGTTTCAACTAAGTCGCGAATCAAAAACCTAAAATCAACTTGGGCTACTGCCTCTAGCATATACTGTATAATCCCCAATCGTAAATCTCCCCTCCCAAATTGATTGACTTCAGCTATCTGTGATTTGCGCGACTTTAAGCTAGCCCTTGGCCCCAGATAGCGCCGATACTTTAAACTAAATTATAGCTTTGCAGCGAGACAGCGAAACAGCACCGACTTGTACGCAGTCTATTATAAACAATCGATCCCTGGTTTGGAGTGATTTCACCCCCGTTCTTTATCAAATCTTTAAACTCTTTCAGGTTTTGCAAACAAAGTGTAAAGCTGTCAAAATGATAGATAGCAATTCTCAGCCAAAATTAGGTAAATCCTCGTGAGTAACACTAGCAATTTCCGCGAAGCCGTGCGCGAGGCCAAAAACCACGCGCTGGTAGGCCCCAACGTCATCTCCAACGCTCTCCCCTTCGTGGGAGGCGGACTTGTCTTAACTGCTGTCGGCACCTACGGCGGGCTCGGAGTGATTCGTAACTATCCCAGCATCTTCTTTCCCACATTCATTGCCGCGATCGTCGTAGAATTAATTCTCTTCTTCATTGCCCGCGGCGCCGCCGAACAAGGCAACAAAAACACCGCTTTGCCCCTGCTGGCAACCTACAGCCTGCTTTCCGGCTACACCCTCAGCGGATTGGTATTTACAGCCCTCAGAACCCAAGGCGTCGGCATCTCCGGCATCGCTTTTGCAGCCCTCGGATGCGGCATTACCTTTATCGCCGCCCGCCAAATTGGCTCCAACCTTTCTGAACAAGATGGCATGGCCCTCACCAAAACTATCAGTTTAGGTGTGATTGCTTTGTTAGTCGTCGTTGGCGGTCAGTTTCTGCTCTCTCTCTTTGGCGTCTACACCCCAACCTGGTTGGAAATTGGCATTTCTGGCATCGGCGTGTTTATATTTGCCGGCGCTGCGATCGTCGATTTTTACATATTACCCCGCAGTTACCGCGACGACCAGTATTTGCCCGCCGCTCTGTCGATGTACTTGACCTACATCAACTTGTTCATTTTCATTCTGCGCCTGCTGATTGCTATCAACAGCCGCGATTAATTGAAACTTTAGCTTAATAAAAAAAACCGCGGCCCGATCGACATCCGGCCGCGGTTTTTTTTATTAAGATTTGGAATCAAGATAGTCGTCCTCGCCTCCTTTGTCCTACATACAAAAAACTTATATCATGTTCACAGGCGGCAAGGATAAGGTATAATTTTACTTTTTAATCACTCTACCAAACCTCTTGCTATCTAATTGTGTCGATCGCGATTTCAATATTAATCACAAATTAATCGGGGAAAACTCATGTACTTAAAATATGAAGATATCAGGAGAGTCAGCGTAGAAATTACCTCCAGGTGCAATGCAGCTTGTCCGCAGTGTCCCCGCACCGGCAACCCGATTTTGCCGGGGGCGGAATTAAAGATGGAGGATATTGAGAGAATTTTCCCACAAGAGTTTTGCTCTCAGTTGGATTTGGTTTATATGTGCGGCAACTACGGCGATGCTATGACTAGCAATACCACAATTCCCGCGATCGAGTATTTGCACCGCATGGGAGTTCCTCATATCTCCCTGTACACCAACGGTAGCGGACGCAATCCCGACTGGTGGCAAACCCTCGCAAAGGCGATGACAGGAGAACACGATCGCGTAATTTTTAGTATCGACGGGTTGGCCGATACTAACAGCATCTACCGCCAAAATACCAACTGGGACAGGATAATGCAGTCGGTTAATGCCTTCATCCAAGCTGGCGGAAAAGCTGTATGGCACTACTTGATATTTGAACACAACCAGCACCAAGTAGAAGCAGCACGCGATTTAGCCCAACAACTAGGATTTGTCGAGTTTGTACCGAAAGCAACCTCTCGTTTTGTAGCGAAAGAGATTTATGACAAAGAGTCCGCAAATCAACAGCCCCAGAAGGCAGAAAACTCTCAACTAGAGGCTAAGAGCGATCGCCCCAACCAACCAGCAACAGCTAATGTGTCAGGCCCTCAGCATCAAGAACAGACCGCGCTTCAGTTCCACCGACAAGCTGAGGAATGCTTGAAACAAGGGCAACTTTCAGATGCGATCGCAGCCAGCCAACAAGCCCTCAAAATTCAACCTAATTTTGCAGCAGCCTGGAAAACTTTAGGCAATGCTGTTCAAGGTTTGGGGAAGATGCAAGCAGCAGCAGATTGTTACGCTAAAGCCCTCAAAATTCAGCCTAATTTTCCAGAAGTTTATGCTAATGTCGGCAGTCTTTACGCTCAACAGCAACAGTGGCAGCCCGCTAGTGCTTATTACCAAAAGGCGATCGAGCTTAAACCCAATTTTGCCGGAGCTTATCGCAATTTAGCTAAAGTTTTGACGCAGTTGGGGCAACCAGAAAAAGCAAATTATGCTTGGTATCAAGCGATAGCTATCGAAACCTCTCAAGCACCAGAACCAACTCCTTCTGTCCCATCAAAGCCAGCCACCGAAGAACTTCAACCCCCATCGTTGGAACAATATAAAAATCCCCAGGGAGACCAATTTATCCAAGCTGTAGAAAAATTTGGTAGCCTAAACAATTACTACAGAAATGTAGAAATTAGCTGCCAAACTCAAGCCACCCAAGAGATTTTTATCAGTTTTGAAGCGGAACTCTGGCCTTGCTGTTGGGTAAGCCATACTAAATACGCTATTTATAACCACACTTACAGACCGCAGATGCTGGCTTTAATTGAAAAGTACGGAAATGGCTTTAATTCTCTCAGAACTCAATCGGTGAAAGATGCGATCGCCAGAGATTGGTTTCGCGAAGACCTCACCAAAAGTTTTTCCTGTTCTAAAAGGTTGGACGTATGCGCTCACGAATGCGGTAAAACTTTCAATTCAACAGGTTCGCAGTATATATAAGAAGGAAGGCACGACACGGATACATGGATTAATTGCTGAAATGTCGAAATTTCAGCTAAAATCGATATTACCACCCAAAACCAAGAGGACTAATAGTGGAAGTTCTAGACATCAAACACAATATCGAAACATTGTCCGATCGACTGGGTGCAACCCAGGACTATCTTTGACATCCCCGCACTCACAGCCAAAATTCAAGACTTAGAGCAAATCTGCGCCCAACCAGCATTTTGGGATGACCAAGATCGAGCTCAAGAAACCCTCCAAGAACTTAATGACTTCAAATCTCATTTAGAACAATATCGCGGCTGGCAAACGAGCTTGGAAGATGCTAAAGCTATTTTAGAACTGCTGGAGTTAGAGGCCGACGAGTCCCTGTTCCAAGAAGCCTCATCGAGTCTTTCTCAGTTAACCCGCGAACTCGACCAGTGGGAACTGCAACAATTACTATCTGGGCCCTACGACGAAGGCGGCGCTGTTTTGACGATTAACGCCGGGGCCGGCGGCACAGATGCTCAAGACTGGGCCGAAATGCTGCTGCGGATGTACACCCGCTGGGGGGAAAGTCAAGGTTACAAAGTACATTTAATGGAAATTTCCGAGGGAGAGGAAGCAGGTATTAAATCTGCTTCTTTGGAAATAGTCGGCCGCTACGCTTACGGTTATATGCGATCGGAAAAAGGCACTCACCGCTTAGTCAGAATTTCGCCTTTTAACGCTAACGACAAGCGTCAAACCAGTTTTGCAGGCGTCGAAGTAATGCCAATTCTCGATCGATCCGTCAAGTTGGACATTCCAGAAAAAGATTTGGAAATCACGACTTCCCGCGCTGGCGGCAAGGGCGGGCAAAACGTTAACAAGGTAGAAACCGCAGTCCGCATCGTTCACATTCCTACTGGTTTGGCCGTCCGCTGCACTGAAGAACGCAGTCAGTTGCAAAATAAGGAAAAAGCTTTGGCATTACTCAAGGCTAGACTGTTGGTGGTTGCTAAGGAACAGCGGGCTTCGGAAATTGCCGAGATTCGCGGCGACATGGTGGAGGCGGCTTGGGGCAACCAAATTCGCAATTATGTTTTTCACCCATACCAAATGGTCAAGGATTTGCGTACAGGGGTGGAAACAACCGCCATCGCAGATGTGATGAACGGCGAATTAGACCAGTTTATTCAAGCTTACCTGCGGCAGGAAAATCAGTTGATAGCCCAAACCGATGCAACCGCGGGAATCTAATTCGCTCCTTGACATACAAAGTCTGCCTGTGCAGACTAAAGAATTAAGAGCCGTGATGGCAGCGGATTTGGTATAATTTTGGGGTTTTGGTCGATCGCCCGACCTTCAACAGGTCGTGCGGCCAAAAACCTTGATATGATAAAACTTGATCTAACGAACAAAAGGAGAAATAATGACCCAAGTTGTAATAGGCGAAAATGAAGGGATTGAGTCAGCCCTGCGACGGTTTAAGCGACAAGTTTCCAAAGCGGGTATTTTCCCCGACATGAGAAAGCACCGCCACTTTGAAACCCCGTTGGAAAAGCAGAAGCGCAAAGCTATTGCCAGAAGGACTAAGAGACGCTTTCACCGCAACAACAAACCCTAGAATTATTAGCACTAAATTGATTCGGCAGATATAATGCCTTGCGATTCTAGTACCGCAGCGACTCGGAGAATCACCGCTTCGCTGTAGGGAGCACCAATAATTTGTACCCCCAAGGGCAAAGCGCCGGGCCGCTGTACGGGCACGCAAAGAACGGGCAAGCCAATAAATGATAGGGGTTGGGTGAACAGTCCGAGATTGGGACGCACTAAGATTTCTTGTCCGGCTATTACCATTTTCTCGACGCCAATTTCAGGGGCTGCTATCGGGGTGGCGGGTGCGAGGATGATGTCTGTTTGTTGGAATATTTCGCGAATTCGATCGCGGTACCACTGTCTGAATCTCTGCGCTTGCAAGTACCAAGTCGCAGGGATCAGGGTTCCCGCTAAAAAGCGATCGCGCGTGGCAGGATCGAAGTCTTGAGGGCGCGATCGTAAATTGTCTAAATGCAAGTTTCCCCCCTCGCAGGCGGTAATGATAAATGCCGCAGCCCTGGCGCGATCGGATTCCGGTATGCTGACAGTTGCAAGCCCCCCTATTTTTGGGGGGTTTGTTGTTTTTTCTGTAGCTGTACCACAATCCAAGACATTTGTCAAGGCTTTAGCAACTATTTCTACAGCATCCAATGCTTCCGGTTCGGCCCCTGTGGCGAAATACCCGTCAGCAACAGCAATTCGCAATCCTTCGATGCCTTGATTTAACTGCGGCGAACAAAGTTCTGGCGGGCGTTGAGTGCAAACTGGGTCCCGAGAATCAGGGCCTTGCAGGATATCGTACAGCAGCGCGATGTCTCGGATCGATCGCCCAAACGGCCCCACACAATCCAAACTACCCGAAAATAAATAAGCGCCAGCCCTGGACAAACGGCCGTAAGTAGGCTTAAACCCAAAGACACGGCACAAAGCAGCCGGTACGCGGATGGAACCGTTAGTATCAGAACCGAGGGTGACGGGTACAAAACCGGCGGAGACTGCTGCTGCGGAACCGCCGCTGGAACCGCCAGCGATGCGGGTAGTATCGTGGGGATTGCGAGTCGGCCCGTAGTGGCTGTTTTCGGTGACGAAACCGTAGGCGTACTCATCCATGTTGAGAGTACCTACGAGCACAGCCCCGGCTTGTTTTAGTCGGGCGACCACCGCCGCGTCCTGGGTAGCCGGAGGATTGCCAGCGTTGATTTTTGACCCAGCTAGAGTAGTAATTCCGCCGATGTCGAACAGGTTTTTGACTGCGAAGGGAACGCCTGCTAAAGGGCCTGGGTTTTGGTTATTTGCGATCAAATTATCTATATTTTCGGCTGCTGCGAGGGCGCTTGATGCAGTGATTGCAGTAAAGCAATTAACAGCTTTATCCTTAACAGCAATCCGTTCCAAAGCAGCACTTACCGCCTCTGTAGCCGTAACCTTACCACATTTAACCGCCGCTGCCGTAGCAACCGCATCAGCCTTATCTAAAAAACATCTGCGTTCATCTGCGTTCATCTGCCCTCGTCTGCGGTTAAAAATCTAAGGTTCAAACACCGGCGCGACTTCTACTTCTGGGGGTAAAGGGAATTCAGTAACGAGTCGGGCGATCGCAGCTATCCTCTCGAAGTTTACCACAACCCCTGGACGATGTTCCGGGTCTAAGGGTAAGTTTATCAGTTCAGCAGTGCGATCGACATATTCTTCTATATTTGTCATTAGTCCATCCCAAACAACATCAGCGTTCATCCGCGTACATCTGCCCTCATCTGCGGTTAAAAATCTAAGATTCAGATATAAGTGCGATGATTATTGTATTGTAATAGCGATCGGGCTGTCAGTTGTTATTGCTCAGTTTTTTGTATTCCTCAGATTGTCTGATATCATCTAAAGGAGATTTTGGCTCTAGTGGTTCATCAGGACAAAACTTTATAGATGTCTGCGTTTCCCCAGACTTTATGTTTTTATTAACTTCGATTTTAACCTTTCCTTTTTGCCAACCCTTGGAACCAATTTTGATAATTTGACAATCGATTCCTTCTTCATGCGATTTCCAGTTAATCTCGCCTACACTAATTATTGTTTCTGGGTTAATCTTTAGCTCTCTCATCCAATCCCTTATGTATTGTCCATTTGCGGGAATCCCCAGGATCTCACTCAACTTGCTACCCGATAGCTCTTTAAACTTTCGTACCAGAAAAGTTGTTTGACCGAATAACAAAACATCATCATCGCCTACTGCCTCATAGTTTTTATTGGATTCAATTTTATCGTTCATTTTTTTTCAAAATTCGGGTTATTCCTCTTTGATACCATTTCAATATCTCTGAGTCAAGGTGGTAAAGAAACAATTTGCGATCGCACTTTCCCAACTCAAACACTGACAGTTTCCCGCAATTTCTCAACGGCAACATCCAGCGGAGGCAAAGTAAAATCCTCAGCATCCATCAATTCCTTAACCTTCTCAAAAATCTCAACCTCCGCCTCTTCCTGATCCGTCAGCTTATCATAAAAATAAGGGTCAGTAAACCACTGCTCAAACGCTATCATTAACAAGCCATTGGGCGAAAGTTCAAACCGCCAATACTTAGAAACTCTACTGTCAATTACTTCAAACATTGGTGCCGGATTCTCCATCGGATAATAGCTAAAAATATCGTCGCAGATGTAGTACCAAATAGTACCTTGCCATTCTCGGATAGCATAAACAACATATTCTTTGCCTATTGTTAATGCCAACTTAATTTTTTTAGTGTAACCACGTGGCGGATCTATATATTTATCAGGGAGAGATTCACCCGTATTAGCAATACAACGAATTTTCATAACTTGATGACCTACAAATTTTTAGGAGCAATTTTGGGATACTGTCGCTTGAACTTAAACTCCACATCTTGAAGAGTCTGACTGTTCCGAAACCAATGAACTTGTACGGAAGCTCCATTAATTTCAAAAGCCTCAATACTTGTCATTTTATCCCAATCTTCATAATTCCCGCCATAAACAGCAATAAGTCTCGGCGCATCCCCCAACAATCTATCTGTACCGCGACGAATTACTTTGCAATTACCAGCCTTAGCATCTTGCAGTAGCAGTTGCTCCTGCAAATTTATGGGACTCTCATCGGGAATAGCACCTTGATTCACAATTTAACAGCTTCAAATATTGTTTGTCAAATACCATAAAAACTCATTTTAGCAGGTGCAGTTTCCGCCAGCAACTTACCCCGCGAAATCACATACCAAACCGCAGCGCGCCTCCTAATTGCATCATAACAATCCTCAGCGTCCAACACAATCAACAACGACATCGCGCAGAACCCTGCTATACTTTTGCTCAGAAATGACAAATCCACTTGTTTTAACACTTGTAAGCTCTATCTTCCTAGTGGCGATTCAGCCTAGTAATGCCAAAAGAATTCCCCAATCACTTGCGAACCCCCTCCTTTTCCTCCTCTGCGTCCTCTGCGCCCTCTGCGGTTAAAAAATCTTACTCAAAAAACCCACCTATAACCATAATCAACCCCAAGAAAGCGCAACTACAAATCGCCAATATCAGACAATCTCAAACTCCAGATTGTGATTTTTTACCAAATCAAAGGTAAAATGGTCAACCACATTAGTATCGCTCAATTCCAGATTGTAAAAATCAACAAAATCCGCATCAAAATACGGCCCAGCGTGCCAAGTCCCCACATCTAACTTAATAAAACAATTGCCCGGAATCCGAAAAGCAGCCATATCCTCTAAACTCGGTTTATAGCTATCCCCAGGAGGCGCAACCGCCATCAACCAATCCTTCCCCTCCAAAGAACCCAAACACTGAGTACATTTAATGTGTCGTGTAATTTTGCCAAACTTGCGACCTTTATGGTGCAGCCGCATAATGTAAAATCTAGGAATACCATTTTGCAAATTTAACTGAGCATCCTCAGCATCGAAAGACTTGCCCTCAACAGCCGCAAAGATAACTTGACCGTAACTCCGAAAATTCTCCGGTGTCACCCATTGTGCGGATAACTGCTTAGTAGAAATTGCTTCGCTCATAAATCCCAACATCCCTAGCTCGATCCGTCATCAACATTCTAATACAGTAACTCCTCTCTATTCTCTTCTCTGTGCCCTCTGTTTCCTCTGCGGTTAATTAAATAAAAAAATCTAGTTCGCTTTCTCGATCGCCCAAAACACCCTTACAATCAAAATCAGCACACTGCTGCAAAAAACGAGCCGGAATATCAGGCCGAGCACCCCAATGCAAATGCAAATAAGAAGCGTGTACCTGACAAACTCCCCAACCTTCAGCAACCGCCTCAACCTCCCCCCGCTTCCCATACCTCCAACTGTGATAAACTGGATTACTTGGTTCGACAGTTAAATGCGATCGATGAAACTCATGTCCCCAAACCTCATCAAGAGCAGTTAACACCAAACTATCCCTCACCGCCACAGCTTCTCGGTATCCCAGCGTCAAACGCTTTCCCATCGCAGCAGCAGTTTTCAACACACCCACCCCTTCCCAAGAATTGCCATCGAAGTCTACAATAGAATCGCACAAATACATCAAACCGCCGCACTCCGCATAAGTCGGCATTCCCGAAAAAATCGCACTTCTTACCACATCCCGAATTAAAACATTACCGCTCAATTTTTGAGCAAACACTTCGGGAAAACCGCCGCCAAAATACAACCCCTGCACATTGTCAGGAAAAACCGAGTCATCAAGCGGGCTCCAAAATACTAACTCCGCACCCAACTCTTCCAACAAATCAAGATTGTCCTGATAGTAAAAATTAAAAGCCCGATCGCGCGCAACTGCAATCCTCACTCCAAATTGTTTTCCCAAACTGTTGACAACATCATCTTTTTTAACTACAATTCCCGAAGGGAAATTGTGTCTACCAAAAAGTTGCTCAGGCCCCTCACCTCCCCCATTTCGAGTTGCAGCCAACAAAGGCAAAAGTTGCTCCCAGTCAAAACTAACAGCAGCCAAATCAGCCAGTTTATCGATCGCAGCGTGAAGATTCGGCAACTCCTCAGCCGGAATCAGCCCCAAATGTCGATCTGGAATAGTAACAGCCTCATCTCTACGCAAAACGCCCAAAATCGGTAAATTGAGCGGTTTGAGAGCATCTTGAAGCAGTTCCAAATGTCGATCGCTCGCCACCCGATTGAGCACCAAACCAGCGAATTTAAGGTCAGGGTTAAAAGAACGAAAACCGTGGGCGATCGCAGCCACAGAACCAGAGAGCCTGCTGCAATCTATCACAAACAATACCGGCAAATTCAGCAAATAAGCAACATGAGCCGTAGAAGCAAAGGAAATAGAATAGTGTTGTTTTCCTTCTGGCTTCCTTAAATCCGTTAAATCCTTTACATCTCGTACAATCGTTGCCGAAATTTTATCCGTTACATCCGTTACGAAATCCGTTGCCGAACTTTCTTCTTCTTTCTTCCGAGAAACCCCATCAAATAGCCCCATTACCCCTTCAACTAAGGCATAATCGACATCTTGAATATGACGAGAAAAACACTTTTTTACATAAGATTCAGACGTTAATACCGGGTCTAAATTGCGACAGGGGCGACCAGTAACAAAAGCATGAAACATCGGGTCAATGTAATCCGGGCCAACCTTAAAAGATTGAACATTCAAGCCGCGGCGGATTAAATAAGCTAAAAGGGCGATCGTTACAGTAGTCTTTCCCGCACCGCTGCGTTCGCCAGCAATTACTAAAGTCATAGTTATAGTTAGTTAAAATAAATAATATATAAGATTGTCAAAGTTGCTTTCCAATCACGAAATTATCTGCGTTTATCTGTGTTAATCTGCCTTGCATCTGCGGTTTCTGTATCAATAAAAGATTTATGCAATCTTTCCTCATAAAAATAGACACTTGATAAAGTTATGAGTATTGCTCTCGCACCGCTCAAATAATAACTATTTAATGAACCGCGAAGACGCGTTAAGCGAAGCCGCGCGTAAGCGCTAGAGCGCGAAGGAAGAAAAGAGAAGAATAAAAGTAGGGCAGACATTGCCTGCCCCACTGAATATTAACTCAATCCGTATTGCTTATTTTTTTCTCCTTTCTCGTGATTCCATCCATCCGTTACATCCGCTACACAATCCGTTGCCGAACCTCTTTTTACCGCTTAGCCAACTTCAGCATTTGAGCCGTCACTGCCAAACTTTCTTCGTAAAGCACATCTCGGCCCCAACTCTGCAAGTGCTGGCCCAGCAACTGTTCCGTCACCTGATCGAACAGAGGACTCACCTGGTTAAACCGATCGGTTTGAGCGCCGCCCTTCGTTTCCATCCGCATACAGCCGCCGACTTCCGAACACAGAACCGTACCGCAGTCAGCCTTTTCGTTTGTAGAATTCAAACGCAGAGCAATCAAATCGCCCGGGACATCGCCCGTATCAGCAGTAGGAATAGCAGCCAACTCGGCTTCGACAACCCGTTCGTCCGGCCCCGCGAATTTAATTCGCTTGATTTGGTAATCGCCCTCTTCTTGTTTGAAAGCAACCGGACGCCACTGAAGCCGGCTCGCCAGCCAACCCAAATACATCAGCGCTTGCGTAGAATTGTCCTGTTCGTAATCGATCGTCACCCGATCGATTTCCCGAATCGCAGCGCGGCGTTCCGGGGCGTCAAAAGCCTCAGCAGCCAACTCCTGCCATGCGGCCAGCCGGCGCCAATTGAGATCCGCGATCGGAATTCCCTCTTCGATCAGACTGTGCATCAACAGCAATTCCGCTTCACACTCGGCAAAGCTGCTAGAGTCAACAATCACAGAACTGCTAATTGCCGCCAGCCGCTGGAACAAACCTCGATCGGCATCAGGATTCGCCTTCCACCACAGCAGCGTCGGCAAATCAGCGATAGTCAACGCCGTCACGATGCCGCTCACCCGTTCCAAAGCAGCTTCCGTACCCCGGAGCGTTATATACTCGCAGCAGATCAGATTGCCAGTGGTGCGCTTGTGAACCGGACAATAAGCAGCGACTTGAGCCTGTACGCCCGTATCTTCTCCCGCCGTCGGGCACAGAGCAATAATCCGGCAGGGATTGGCAGCCACAATCGCATCAGCCACGCCCGATCCCCCGGAACCCAAACCACTCGATCCCATCTCCTCGCCTTTTGAATTTTTGCGAGCCACTTCTTCCCGCAAAGTTGCCAGCAATTCAGCGTTAGGTTTGCCAGTTCTCGGCAGCCCGTAAGCTTTTTGAGCCGCCCTGATGCTAGATGCCGTCATCGGCCCGGTAATACCGTCCACCGGCCCGTCGTAAAATCCCAGATCCGCCAATAACCGCTGAGTTTCTTCGGGTTCGTAGACTACAAAAGTAAAAGTTGTTGCCCTACTAGCGATCGGAACATCCCCTTTCGACCCCGATTCTCTGTAACTTTCCCAAATTTGACTCAATTCGGCCTCTATTTGGTCGATCGACACATCTTTAGGATTTTGCAGCGAAACCAGAGGCGGAGCTTTCATAGGTGTCATCGTCATAAATCTTCTCTCCCTTGTTATCAGTCATTACTCATTGGTTATTAGTCCTGGGTCATTAGTTAGTAGTTATTAGTTATTAGTTAGTAGTTATTAGCTAATCACTAATACTAAGGCTGACCAATAACTAATGACTAATAAATGCTGACTAATCACTCTTAAAGTCTGCGCCACTTGCGGCCGTCTCTGTTAATTAGCAGTTCTGCTTCCGCCGGTTCCCAAGTACCCGCTTCGTATTTAGGAACCAAATCTTGGTCGTTGGACGATTCCCACTCCATCAGGGCCGGCGTTACCACCCGCCAAGCTTCTTCCACTTCATCAGAACGGGTAAACAAAGTTTGGTCGCCCAGCATACAGTCAATTAACAGTCGATCGTAAGCATCCGAAGATGTCACCCCAAAGGAAGAACCGTAACTGAAATCCATATCCACCGTCCGCGTCCGCAAATCCGGCCCCGGCATTTTCGCCTCAAACCTCAGCGAAATCCCCTCGTTCGGATGCACGCGCATAGTCAAAACGTTAGGAGTAGTTTGTTGGGCCGCGGACTGAAAGATTAGCAGCGGAACTTCGCGGAACTGAATAGCAATTTCGCTAACTTTTTTCGGCAACCGTTTGCCGGTTCGCAGGTAGAAAGGCACTCCCTGCCAGCGCCAGTTGTCAATCATAAACTTCATCGCCACAAAAGTTGGCGTTGTCGAGTTGGGAGCAACCCCCGGTTCTTCGTGATATCCCGGCACGGGTTTGCCCTTCATCCAACCTGCGGAATATTGACCCCGAATCGCTGAGAAGTCCAAATTATTCAAATCTGCCAAGCGAGTTGCTTGCAGAACTTTCATCTTTTCGGTGCGGATGCTGTCAGCGTCGAGCGAGTTCGGCGGTTCCATCGCCGTCAGACAGAAAATCTGCATCAAGTGGTTTTGCAGCATATCCCGCAACGCCCCAGAGGATTCGTAGTAACCGGCCCGGTCTTCTACGCCTACTGTTTCTGCAACTGTAATTTGTACGTGATCGACAAATTGCCGATTCCACAGCGGTTCAAAAATCGCGTTGGCAAACCGGAATACCATTAAATTCTGAACAGTTTCTTTACCCAAATAGTGGTCAATCCGGTAAACTTGCTGTTCTTGGCAAACCTGCTGCACGACTCGGTTGAGAGCTTTTGCCGAACTCAAGTCGCGGCCGAAGGGTTTTTCAATTACCAAGCGGTGTTTTGCTGGGTCAACCAACATTTGAGCCGCGCCCAGTTGCCTAATTGCTTCTGGGAAAAAGTTCGGAGAAACCGAGAGATAAAATATGTGATTGCCGCGAGTTCTCCTTTCTTCGTCGAGTTCCGCTAAGAAAGCTTTGAGTTTTTGATAGCTTTCCGGGTTGTCAATGTCGCCCGGACAGTAGTACAAACCTTGAGCGAAATCTTGCCAAAATTCTTCATTGCCAATGCCGCCACCAAATTCTTCAATGCCCTCGCGCATTTGCTCTCGGAAGTAATCGTGACTCCAAGGGCGGCGGGCTACTCCCACCACGGTAGTTTCCGGTGGCAAGCGTCGATCGCGCTTCATCTGATAAATGGCAGGTACCAGTTTGCGCTGGGTGAGATCCCCAGAAGCTCCGAAGATTACCAGAATTTGTGGTTCTGGCACCCGTTCTTTTCGCAAACCGACCCGCAGTGGATTTTCAAGTAGCGTTACCATTATTTATTTTCCTTGTTCTAGTGGTGTTAACCCTGCCAAGACACCATGATAGTTTGCGGTCATTTCTGCTAGTTGCTGGGTGAGAGAGTTAATCGATTCTTAATACTGCTAGAGGAGGCAGATGATTTTGCTCTCTAGGAACTCTGACACCCATTTATCTCAAAATTCCTAGAGAGGATTTAAAACTCAGCCTTTAAGAACCCAAATAATTATCTACTCCCATTCCTAAATGCTTCTGCCTTTCAGGATACAGATATCTGCCTAAGCGACGGGTGACAACTTCTGGACTTTCTCTTGCAAGGAATCCATCAGCGATTGGAACGGATTGACGAATTTCTCAATCCCGTCGATGAGCAAGTCTTCCATCACTTTGTCCAAGTTGATGTCGATGTCCGGATCTTTGAGACTTTCGATCAGGGTGTAAGCTTCTGCAACATTGTTTTCAATCCGGGGTGCGACATCGCAGTGATCGAAACAAGCTTCAACGGTGTTCGGTGGCAAAGTGTTAACGGTGTCGGGGCCGATTAATTCATCGACGTACATCACATCGCTATAGTTGGGGTTTTTGGTGCTGGTGGAAGCCCACAATAAGCGCTGCACTTTCGCTCCTTTAGCCGCTAATGCTTGCCAGCGATCGCTCGCTACGATCTCTTTATACTTCTGGTAAGCTATCTTCGCATTGGCGATCGCAATTTTCCCCTTCACTGCTTCCAGTTTAGCTTTTGTGGAAATATCTGTGACATTTTTGAGTTTTTCGTCAATCTTGCCATCGATATTGATGTCGATCCGGCTCAAGAAGAAACTGGCAACAGAAGCAATATTGCTCACATCCCAACCTTTAGCCACCCGCGCTTCCAAACCGCGAATGTAAGCCCAGAAGGTTTCGACGTAGCTGTCAACTGAGAACAGCAAAGTCACGTTAACGTTAATGCCTTCGCTGATGACTCGCTCGACTGCGGGCAAACCTTCAGCGGTTCCCGGAATCTTAATCATCACGTTTTCTTTGCCGAGGGCTTGGTAATAGCGCATGGCTTCGCTAATCGTGCTTTCTGTATCGTTGGCGATCGTCGGTGGCACTTCAATGCTAATGTACCCGTCCAAACCCTTCGACTCTGCGTAAACTGGGGCGAAGATGTCGCAAGCGTTGCGGATATCTTCAAATACCAGAGATTCGTAAATCTCCATTACAGATTTACCCGCCCGGATGCCGGCTTCGATATCTGCGTCGTAAATCACATTACCCGCGATCGCTTTCTCAAAAATAGCCGGATTAGATGTAATCCCGCGCAGTCCCCTACTTTCAATCATCTTTTTGAGTTCGCCGGACTCGATCAGATCGCGAGTCAAATTGTCCATCCAGATACTTTGGCCAATTTCTTTAATTTCTAACAGGTGATTCGTTGACGTTGCTGTCATTACTGTAACTCCTACAAGTTGATAGCTGTTAATTTGGACTTGGAAATTGGAAATGGAAAATTGAAAATTGGTAATTGAAAATTGGCAATGGGGAATTGGTAATTGGGAGTCGAAAGTTATAAGTTAAAACCCTCTTCCTTCTTCCGTCTTCCTGACATCCGTTACATCCCGTACATTGCTCGTTGCCGAACTTCCCTATGCCTTCACTCTTGAGCTGTTCTAGGATTGCGCGATCGATCTTGAATAAAAGACTCGACCATCGCTACATTTTCTTTACTGCCGATAATCAAGGGCGATCGCTCGTGCAGTTTGGTCGGCACAACGTCTAAGATGTCTTGAACTCCCGTACTGGCGCGCCCGCCGGCTTGCTCCATCAAAAACGCCAAAGGAGCCGATTCGTAGAGCAAACGCAATTTACCTTCCGGTTTTTTCACCGTTCCGGGGTACAAAAACACGCCTCCCTGGAACAAAATCCGGTGGAAATCTCCCACCAAAGCCCCGCCGTACCGGGCGGTGTAGCCTTCGCTGCGGTGTACGTAGCGAATGTAGTCTCTCAAAGATTCCTCCCACTGCCAGAAGTTGCCTTCATTAACGCTGTAAATCGGGCCGCGATCGGGAACCTTAATGTTTTCGTTAGCTAGAATAAACTCGCCCAAACTGGGGTCGAGGGTAAAGGAATGAACACCCTGACCGATCGAATAAACCAGCATGGTACTGGGGCCGTAGAGCACATAACCAGCGGCAATTTGTTTGTGTCCGTGTTGCAGCAAGTCGGAAGCCGAACCGTCTTCATCGTCCCCCTCTTGCTTGCGGATGCTGAATATAGAGCCTACATTGAGATTGGTGTCAAGATTGGAAGAACCGTCTATGGGGTCGTAGAGCAGACTGTAACGCCCGATCGGACAATTTTCGGGAATGTAGTAGGGTTTCTCCATTTCCTCGGAAGCTAAGCGGCATACCAGTCCGCTTTGCTGGAATACCGAGATAAACACTTCGTTGGCATAGACATCCATCTTTTTGACGGATTCTCCCTGCACGTTCACAGCCCCTGTAAACCCCAAGGCATCTGCCATTAACCCAGCTCTGCTGAGCCGCCGCGCGATCAGCTTGGCAGCTAGTCCGATGCGATTCATCAGAGCGCTGAGATCCTGAGCATCTGCTGAAAAGCTGTGGAGTTGCTGGAGTACGTGACGGGATAGAGTCGTGCAATCGCGGTCTAAGGCTTGCACCTGATCGATCGGGCCCAGGCGGGTTTCCCCTGTCGGCGCTTGTACCATGATATTGATAACCTCCCTGTCTTGCGGCTCTGAGTTTGGGATTTTCAGGTGCTTGACACTTGCCCCTGAATCGGCTATTAGACCGATCGTCCCCTAACTTCTATCTTAGGGAGGGTTTTGCCAAAGGGCGTCGAACTTTAGGTGAATTTTAGATCCCCACCGAAAATTGAGGAGTGCGATCGACTGTTGAGCCGGGAATTGTATCCAAAATCACTAAATTTTTTAATTAACCGCTCTTGACCTAGAGGAAGAGCAGAAAGAAGAAGGAAGAAGGAAAATTGTTGCTTGATTAATTATTAAAAAGATTTCTAAAGATGTAGTACGAGGAATTGATTTTACAGGGGCAAAGAATCTCGATATTTATAAAAATACGACTGCCAAACGGGAAGCCGATCGCGCTTCTTGAATACGTAGCTAAAAGATTAGTTGAGAGTCGCGATCGCCTTTTTGATTGGTTATGCTTGACTCAGGGCGATCGTTTCTGCCAGTTTACTGCTCAACAAAAATAAAGATGTTTGTGGTTAAATACCGTATAAAGGCAAGAAATATCTCGCCCTGACTGAGGTAGTGTCGTTAAGCTCCTGTATCTCCTAAGCGTGAAGGTTCCATTGATGAGTAGTTCCCCAAGAAAGAAAAAAACGATCCTGTTTTTAGCCGCCAACCCGAAAAACTCAACTCCCTTGCGCTTAGGTGAAGAGGCGAAGGAAATTGCAGAGGGGTTGCAACGCTCTAAAAAGCGCGACAAGTTTCAACTGGATCAACAGTGGGCAGTAACGCCAAGAGAAATGCAGCGAGCCGTATTAGATTATAAACCAGAGATTGTGCATTTCTCAGGGCATGGTGCAGGAGAAAGCGGTTTAGCCCTAGAGGATGACATGGGGCAGATTAAGCTGGTAAATGCCAAAGCTTTGGCAGCTTTGTTTGAGGCGTTTAAGGAGTACGTGGAGTGCGTAATACTCAACGCTTGCTATTCAGAAGTGCAAGCTGAGGCGATCGCACGTCACATTCCCTACGTGATCGGCATGAACCAAGCGGTGGGAGATAAGGCCGCACGAGAATTTGCTGTAGGTTTTTACGATACCTTGGCGGCGGGGGAGTCGATCGAATTTGCCTATAAGTTGGGTTGCGTTAGCATCAGCATGGCAGGGATTGCAGAAGAACTTACTCCGGTATTAAAGAAGAAGTCGGATTTTTCGGAAGAATTAGATCGATCGCAGGATGCTTCTGTTAGCGATATCGTTGAGAAGCCGTCGCCTGTGGGGGAAAATGCGCGATCGATCGCCGCACCTCCCCTTTCTCTTCTCAATTTAGATAACCCCGAAGGTTCTGTTAGTTTAGATTCACCCCTATATATCGATCGGCCTCCCATTGAATCGGACTCCTACCAAACTATTGTCAAGCCCGGAGCTTTAATCCGAATCAAAGCCCCCCGGCAAATGGGAAAAACTTCCTTAGTGCAGCGAATTTTATACCACGCCAAGGAACAGGGATATCAAACGGCTTATTTAAACTTTCAATCGGCTGATGGCAGTTCTCTCACCAATCTTAATGAGTTGTTGCAGTGGTTTTGTGGTGAGATTACCAATGAATTAAATTTAGAAGACCGGTTAGGAGAATATTGGAAAGGCGTTCGCGGCAGTAAAAATAAAAGCACCAACTATTTCCAACGCTATCTATTATCTAACATTGCTCAGCCTCTTGTTTTAGGGTTAGATGAAGTAGATCGGATTTTTCAGCATTCCGAAATAGCCACCGACTTCTTTGGATTATTACGAGCTTGGCACGAACGGGGCAAAAATGAGGAAATTTGGAAAAAGCTGAGGTTGGTCATTTCTCACTCTCAAGAAGTTTATATTCCTCTCAATATTAATCAGTCGCCATTTAACGTGGGATTGCCCATAGAGCTACCTGAACTCAATCAGAGACAGGTAACAGATTTAGTGAATCGACACCGTTTAAATTGGTCAAATCAAGAGATTTGTGACCTGATGGAAATGGTGGGCGGTCATCCTTATTTAGTTCGAGTTGCTCTCTACCAAGTTGCCAGGGGGAGAATTACCTTAGATAGCTTGCTAAAAGTCGCTCCTACTGAAGAA
>NZ_JAUBQU010000228.1:0-4245 GCF_036701435.1 Microcoleus sp. Pol12A5 | reverse complement strand
CACATCATACATGGTAAACATCATGTTAAAGAAACCATCCCTCTTTTAAAAGAGGGTTACGCCAGAGGACTGGAAACAGGAGAGCTAGAATTAGGATACTCAGCCAAAGAAATCTCTCAATATTCATATTTAATCGGTCGGGAAATTGCCGGACTCGAAGAGGATGTAGCGACTTACTGCAATGCGCTGGTTCAATTTAAACAAGAAGCAGCGTTAAATTATACTCAAATCGTTCATCAGGCTTTATTAAATCTGCTGGGGCGATCGGAAAATCCCTGTCAATTTGTGGGAGATGCCTACAATGAACACACAATGCTCCCATTTCACATCAAAGCCAACGATCGCAACGGACTCCACTATTTTTACTTCCACAAACTGCTTGTGTGTTACCTGTTTGGAGAAGCCGAGCAAGCTTTAGAAAATGCTAGGCAAGCCGAACAGTATTTAGACGCGGTGACGGGTATGCTCAACGTGCCGATGTTCTACTTTTATGACTCTCTAGCACGGCTGGGAGTTTGTACCGATGTGGCTTCCTCCGAAGAGAAACAAGAACATCTGCAAAAAGTGAAAAGCAACCAAGAAACCCTTCATAAATGGGCGCATCACGCCCCCATGAATTTCTCGCACAAATGTTACTTAGTGGAAGCCGAACTGTTCCGAGTGCTGGGTGAAAATGTGCAGGCAATGGAGAGTTACGATCGCGCCATTTTTCTTGCTAAAGAACATGATTATCTCAATGAAGAGGCTCTCGCGAATGAATTGGCTGCCAAATTCTACCTGGCATGGGGGAAAGAAAAACTTGGCCAGGTATATCTAATAGATGCTTACTATGCTTATGCTCGTTGGGGAGCGAAAGCAAAAATCGACGATCTAGAACAACGCTATCCCGAACTTCTTGCTCCTCTCTTCAAACAGGAGAAAGCTGGTTCGTTGGAAGGTACTACCTCCAATGAGACTTCATTGATTTCTAGTCATCGCCAAACAATTGCTGGAAGTACGAGTACCACAGTAATTGATTTACCAACTGTTATCAAAGCTTATCAAGCTTTGTCTAGCGAAATTAAGCTTGAACAATTGCTCACTACCCTTATGGAAGTGGCGATTCAGAATGCAGGCGCTCAAACAGGAGTATTAATTTTGAAAAAAGAAGAGGACAACTGGACAATCGCCGTCCACTGTAGCGATCGCCAAGGCTGTCTTTTGCAAGAAACTATTGGGATCGAGGAGAGCGAATCAATTCCCCAGACTGTCATTAATTACGTCAAACGCACCCAGAAAACCCTAGTTTTCGATGATGTCAAGACTGAATTAATATTTGCTTCTGACTCCTATATCAAGCAGCACCAACCTAAGAGCATCCTATGTACTCCGATTACCCATCAAGGCAAAATGATGGCTATTCTGTATTTGGAAAATAATCTGACGACGGGGGCATTCACTGGCGATCGCGTCGCCCTCCTTAACATCCTCTGCTCGCAAGCTGCCATCTCGCTGGAAAACGCGGGCTTGTATCAGCAATCTCAACAGCTTTATCAACAATCTCAGGAATATGCCCAAAAACTGGAGCAGTCTATCCAGGATCTCAAACAGATGCAACTGCAATTGGTGCAGGGTGAGAAAATGTCTGCTCTGGGAAATTTAGTCGCAGGGGTAGCCCACGAAATTAACAATCCCGTAGGCTTTATCGCCGGCAACTTGCAACCCGCTCAAGAATACGTGGGGGATTTATTCAATTTGATCGATCTCTATCAAGAAAAATTTCCCAATCCGGGAGTGGAAATTGAAGCAGAAATTGAGGATATGGACTTGGAGTATTTGCGAGAAGATTTGCCCAAATTGATTGGCTCGATGAAGGAAGGAGTCGAGCGCATCCGCAATATCAGTACGAGTTTGAGAACGTTTTCCAGGGCAGATAGCGATCGACCCGTTTCTTTCAATATTCACGATGGACTTGAAAGCACTCTGCTGATTCTCAAGCACCGTTTAAAAGCCAGCGAGTTCCGCCCTGCGATTGAAGTTGTGAGAGAGTATGGTAACTTGCCCCTAGTGAAATGCTTTCCCGGACAGTTAAATCAGGTATTTATGAATATACTGGCTAATGCCATTGACGCTCTGGAGGAGTCAAATAAGGGACGCAGTTTTAATGAAATTAAAGCCCTACCTAATCAAATCACGATTCAAACTGCTTTGAGCGAATCCAACAATCAGGTTTTGATTCGCATTAAGGATAATGGAGTGGGGATGTCGAACGAAGTCAAGGAAAACATCTTTAACCACTTATTTACAACCAAGCCTGTGGGTCAAGGAACCGGATTGGGATTGTCGATCGCACACCAAATTGTTGTGGAAAAACATGGAGGTACGTTACTCGTGAATTCTTCTTTGGGGCAGGGTTCGGAGTTTGTGATTTCTATTCCGAGGTGAGCATTTTGTAGTAGGACTTGAGCGCAATTAGTGCGATCGCCAAAAATATCGGATTTAGTAAGAAGAGAAATACGGATTTTCCGGGTTTCTAAATCCCCATGCGTTTAAAAGTGAAATTGTGAGTTTTAAGCTGTGAAACGTAATTTTTTCTATTGGCGTCTAATATTGTCAGTCTCGATTTTACCCGTACTGGCGATCGCCCCGTCTTTAGTGTGGAATCAACCCGGAAGAGCACAAGATGGGGAGAGGGCTGGGTTGATTCATGCTTCGAGTTCCCGCCAGGGAATGAATTCCCTGGCTGATAGCGAAAGTCGGTTGAAACCGACTGAAATATTGACCGATAGTTCTCTTGAGAGAACTTCAGCTATGAGACAGGGAATTCATTCCCTGTCGGACTATAAGTTTTTGACTCAATCTTTACCGCCATCTTCGAGAATTAGACAAGGCCGCCAAGTGTCCCTAAACGGCCGCATTATTCCCCTAAGTTGGACTCAGCAGCCGGCAAACAGCACTTCTGCGGATTTCCGAACTTGGATTGCTGACGTTGGATTGATGCAAAGTGCGGGAGTGGATTTGCTTAGCAGTGCCGACAGTGCCAAACAACCGGTGCAGTGGTTTTCGGTATCTTTAACCGGCGCTCAAAGCGTAGCAGCGCGGGCAACAGGTTCGTATCGTTACTTAGATGTTACCGATTTTGCTAGACTTGCGGGCTGGGAGATATCTGCTGATGGGAATATTCTAAAAATTACTTCTCAAACTGCAAGTGTTACCGGAATTCGGCAAGCAGAAATAGAATCGGGCGATCGCATTGTTGTAGATCTCGATCGAGCGGCCCCTTGGCAAGTCAACTTTGTCAATAAACCAATCCCGTCGCCGACACCCACACCCAACCCCCCGGACGACCCCCCAAAGCCCGCTATCCCACTGCACAACCTCCGCACAGCGCCAAACCTCGAAACACCAGACGACCCGACCAAACCCGCTCTCCCGCTGCAAATAACGCCCGCAGCGCCGATCGCCGGTCAAGAATGGTCGATCGCGATCGATGCCAAAGTCGCACCGGCCATAATTCAGCAGACTTTTCAAACCAGCAAACAATTGCTATCACTAAAAGTCGAACCTGACGGCGTTCAAACCCGAGTCAAAGTGACGATTCCTTTAGGTTGGCGGCCGCAAGTTTTCAGCCTGGGAAATCCCAATCGATTAGCGATCGACATTCGGCCAGATTCGTTAGTAGAAAAAAACATTGTTTGGGCTCCCGGTGTACAGTGGCGGCAGCAGTATCATAATTTAGGAACCGCGCGTTTTCCGGTAGTTTGGTTAGAAGTTAATCCGCGTCAAGCTGGTGTAAAAATTCGACCAATTCTCAGCAATCCGCCTGCTGAGCAAGGCACTGCACCTTTATTGCAAACAGCCGAAGTTTCGGGAGCGGCGGCTGCAATTAATGCAGGTTTTTTCAATCGAATTAATCGCTTAGCTTTAGGGGCAATTCGGCGTGACAATAAATGGCTTTCCGGGCCGATTTTGAACCGGGGGGCGATCGGCTGGAACGATCGGGAAGAATTTGCGATCGATCGTTTAACTTTGCAAGAAACTTTGATAACCTCTGCAAATCAACCTTTGCCCGTTTCTCATCTCAATAGTGCCTACGTACAACCGGGAATCGGTCGCTACAATTCTGAGTGGGGAACAACTTATACTCCGTTGTCTGGCAATGAAATAATTGTGACAGTTGCGGGCGATAGAGTTGTCAGCCAATCCCCCGGAGGTGCGGCGGGAACAACAACTTTTCCCATTCCAGCTAACGGTTATATTTTGGTT
>NZ_JAUBQU010000227.1:0-4321 GCF_036701435.1 Microcoleus sp. Pol12A5 | reverse complement strand
ATGAATTACGCACTTGATTTACCTAAATACTTCATCTTATCATGTTTTAGGTTGAAATTAAGATGCGTTTACCCTGGGTATCGTTGCAGTTACAGCGTATGGTGTTTGATATGGCTTGACTTTTCCTCTATTATTTGAAGTTGATAAACCGAGAGAAAGACTGCAACCAGAAGATCAATACCTAACTCAACCTGAAATTGCAGCGAAAATGATCGAACAATTGCGTGCGATGGGATTTAAATTTAATTTTGTCCTAGCAGATAGTTTATACTGATAGAGCAGTAAAAATTTAATTCAAATACTAGAGGAATTGAATCTAAATTTTATTTTTGTAATTCGCTATAACCACAAATCATGGGGAGTTACAGACGCGAAAGTCAAATATTCAAAGTGGCAAACATTCAAACGTGTCTTCTCAGGTTTAAGCTCGGAAGACAGATATATAAGAGAGATTATTTGTGGTGATAATCCGGAAATTAAATATTAGCCAATCACAACTGATAAAGAGGAGCTGACCAAAAACACTACTTGGTATGTAATGAGTAAATTTCCCAAAATTACACCCAGAGAAGTAGGTAATTTTTATGGTTTAAGAACTTGGGTAGAATCTGGGGGGTGACAACCCGCCCCAAACCCAGAGTTAGTAAGGATTGAGCCAACTTGTGGTAAAAAAAGATAGGCAGCAGAATTATTACACGCTTGCCTATCCAAAAAAATAATGATACTAACATTCTACCAGACCCATTTACAAAAATACCTGACGCCATCTCAGTTTTTGGTGATGACAACCTTGCTATCCTTGATGCAATCTGAAAAACAAGTGAGATTAGAACGGCTGTCCCGAGTATTTCCGTGTCTAATTACAGCGGAAAGTCGGCGACGAAAATTACAAAGATTTTTAGATTTATCTCACTCGGGCGATCGAATTAATTTGGTTCCCATTAATTACTTATTGGTTGACCACTTATTGCCGTGTTGGTAATCGCTTATCAAGATCCATCGCTCGCAGTCAATGGGGGTGTATTAATCTGTTCATGGTTAGCTTAATCTGGGAGCGAAGAGCAATTCCGTTATACTGGTCATTGTTGCCCAAATTGGGCAGCAGCAACTTCGAGGAACAAACTACAAATCTACAGCAAGTTTGACCATTATTTTCAGAAGATAAATTCATCGTTTTAGGAGACCGTGAGTTTTGTTCGGTAGACGCAAGGATTCTGGCTGAAGGAAAAGGGTGTGTCTTTTTGCTGAAGACTGAAGAGGAATTATTGTATCGAAATAGAACATTTAGTTTGGCAACGGTTAGATGAATTAAGAATAGTTCCAGGAACCTCTTTATATTTTCAAGGTAAAAGAGTGAGAAAAACTCGGCATGCCACGGGATTTGATGTTGCTTGCAAGTGGAAAAGAAACCATAGGGCATGGAAGGTTGATCGAGCATGGTTTATTCTCACGGGTTTAGGGTCATTGCCGGCAGCTATCGATGCTTACAAACAACGGATGGGCATTGAATAAATGTTCGGAGATTATAAAACAGGAGGCTACGATATGACAGGAACTAGCTTAAAAGGAAACCGACTGATTAACATAATTTTGCTCGTGAAACTCGCCTACAGTTCGGCAATATTTGAAGGCACTGATATTGAGAAAAAGCAGTTAATAAAATATGTATGTCGGCGTTAAGAACCTAAAAAACGATATCGAAAACGGAGTACATTTGGTGTTGGCTTAGATGGAGAAAAGTGGGTCAATTATCTCGAACAATATTCGGATCAGGTGGAACAGTTAATCAAGTTAACTCGAAATAAACGCCGCTTTTATCAACAAGGCATACAAGCTGCAACCATTATACAGTCTATTTCCTAAGCCTATTTCTCACCCCCCAGAAATTTCACTCAATCTCCGGAAAAAGGCTAGACTTGAGCGCAGACATATTCAGTAAAACTATGTCTATATTGCCACGGCGTACACAAACAAAAATGGCTATAGTTATACTGAGTGATTTTGGCAATGAAGCGGGTATTCAATCCCGCTCTATTACTTCTCAATACCCTCTTGCTGCTAACTGCAAAGCGGGTTATGGCGAGGGATTCTCGGAGGAATTATGATGAACCTAAATTTAGATACTATTTTCTCATCGCTGATGAACCCGGCCCTGAACGAGTTTCAGGCTTGGGCTTTGCAAAACCCGGAAGAAAGTCTCAGCAAAACGATGCTACCGCCGATCGCCCTGATTGAGGGTTTGATTGCCAACGAACCCACCTATTTGCAGATAAAACGGCTGGCTTTCGGAGCCAACTTTTGCTGCGCGGGGCAAGTCGTGATGGGAGAGTTTGACACCCTGGAAAAAGCACTCACATCGCCCCAGGCGCGCGGATGGCGGCTTGGTACTTCTGTACTCGATCCCGATAACGCCCCCAACCAAGATGTTGGCGGTAGGAACCTTTTTCTACTGTCTTTGTCCGATCGCGAAACTGATGGTAGCAGCAACCACGCAGCATTCCGAAGCTGTATGCAGAAATATCTCTTCAACAGTGCGACAGCGGATCGCCAGGGAGACGAAATCAGCAGGCGGTTGCTCGATCGGCTAGCCGCAGATTATGCCGAGATGTCGCACGGTGCGGGGGGAGCGTTTTTTACCGATGTCAAGCGGGGTTGGATGGGATTTTTAGTCCGATACCTGCACTACGTCATCTTTGGGATTAATCCAGACAATTCCGAGTCGATCGAACTTCTCACCGAATTGCATTACACCCGCCAAAGCCCGCTGCACTACTTCGCCGTCATCGGCAACCTGCTGCAAAGCCTGAACCTCTTTGGACACGGGGATTTGTCCGCTCTAATCGAGCGTGCAGCGACTATCTATGAGAATTCCCCAGCTTTAGCCGACTTCGAGGAGAGCTCGGAAAACAACGGCATGACTAAGCGGGAATTGGCAAAGCTGATGACATCAATTATGGGCATAGCGGGACTGCAAGGCCCCCTGCACCTAGGCTACACGGCAATGGGATACCGCCCTCTCCCCGCCTATAAAGGACAGCAGACGGCCGAAATTAACCCGACTGATTTTTGGGATCAGCTCGATTTGGACGATCGCCAGTCGATCGAGCTCTTCCTCCTGGAATGCGCCCGCCTCTGGGCCCCCGTCAGCGCCACCCACCGAGTCGCGACAGAGCCTTTCACCGCAACGGTAGCGGGCAAAGAGCGCACCTTCCCCGCCGGAACCAAGGTACTGATACCGCTCAGCCTGGGGCTGCTAAACGAGAGTTTCTGGGGCTCTACGGTATACGAATTCAACCCTAAGCGGGAGAATTTGTGCCCTTTTCATATGGGATTTCATTCGGTGGGCGATCGGAGTGCGGGACGGATTTGCCCAGCTAAAGATATCGCACTCAAGATGCTAGTGGATGTCGTGAGTACGGTAGGCAAAGTGCGGCGAAACTCTGAGCCTAACTTGCGGCGGTAATCAATCCAAAAGCTCGCATCAGACAGCGGTTGAGACGGAGATATTGCACCCTTCTCGCTTAACAGGCTTTTCGGGACACCCCACAAGACATCAAGTTTATTGTGGGGTGTCCCGCCCTTGAAAAACTTATTGCCAATGATGCAAGATGTGAGTTGAAACCGCACGCCACATAAACTATTGAGCGATCAACTAAGAGATCAAGGGGGTATCTAATAGGAAACCAAAGCACAACTATTTTGAGGATAAGTAATACCATGTTAATCGAACAAAAGCAACTAAAAGACATCGCGACTTGGATGAAAGTAGAACATCCAGCAGAGTTACCCGAAGCCCTGCAAGGTATCTTTTTTATGGACGGGAATGTTTTACCAGACGATTGTCTGACGATGTACAATTCAGACTGGAATGCTGCCGAACGGACGTTATTGCTGCGCGTTTTTGACCCTGTTATCTGGACATTTCATTCATCAATGGCGGGACGGACGTTAATTTATTTAGTCAAATTTTCTCGCTTCAGCTACTTGTTCCGATTCTCGGATGCAACTTTGCAGCACGGGCACATCACGCCGATAGTGTTTGGATGGTCTGTGCCACAGTGGCTTGTAGATTTTTTGATCGATCGAGATCCGAAAACTCCGAATGGAGATATCTGGCATCGCACAAACTCGTTTTTCGGCAGACCTCCTGACAACGGATATACACTCCGCAGGATTGTAGACAAAGATGGGAACTATACATCAGCTTTTCCAGATATGCTGTCTAAGGTTGAGAGTGATTGTTTAATTATCCCTCTTCTGTCACTCTAGGCAGAAGAAAATAAGAATTCCCTCTCATTCATCAAGTAAGAGAAGGGATTTG
>NZ_JAUBQU010000226.1:0-4340 GCF_036701435.1 Microcoleus sp. Pol12A5 | reverse complement strand
TCATCTTTAACTCTGGTTGAATAATCGATCACTCCCGATCGCCAAAAAGCGATCAATTATTCAGCAAGCCCTAAATAAAAGTTGTTCGTAGTAAGCACGAAGAATCCTAATTGACTAAAAGCATCAACTGAGGACTGAATTCCTTACTGCAAAATTATCATCTCCAATGGTTAATTACCAACAGCTATATTTTGCCTAGTCTCACTAGAGCGCCTCGCAGCATCTGCCACCTTCAAAGCGTACAAGCTACTAGCCTTATCCACGTACAAAGGTGTACCGTTTGATAAATATTCCAACACCATATCGGTGTCTTTGGCAAACAAACCGCGCCGCGTTCCTACTTGGATATTGCGGCGATTTTCTCCCTGAATTAATTGACCGGATTCTGGAGTGAAAACCAGCGTTCCTGCTTCTCCGTAGATGGTAAAAATGTTTTCTGACTGCCAAAAAGTCTCTCCCTTTCCATAAACAGCTTCAGCGACAACTCCATTGGCCAAGCGCAACTGTGCGTTGCACAAACAAGCTTTGTAGAAATCCGGCTGAGAGTCCCAAAATTGAGCTTGACAGTTAACGCTTGTCACTTCCCCGAACAAATCGGTAAATCGGTGCAGTCGCGAAATTGCACCAACTAACGGAAACCCAAAGAGGGAATGTTGATAAGTCCACCGCTGTCGCGCTGGATGTTGAGGAGTCATAGTAAGGTAGCGGGCGTAAAAAACTTTACCGACTAATGGCAAAGATTCTTTGATTGCTTGGTGCAAACCGCCTAACAGTTCGATGTGTTCGATGTGGAGGAGTTTTTGCTTTTGGGTGGCAAGTTCGATCGCCCTTTCTGCTTCAAATACGTCTAAAGATAGAGGATATTCCACCACAACGTGCTTGTCATTTTCTAGCGCCGCCAGGACGATCGCCCCGTGATCCCGATTCACCGTACAGACAATCACCAAATCTAAATCGTCTCTTTCTACCAGCTTGCGCCAGGAAACCGCAGCTTCTGCCCCAAAGCCTTGACAAAATGCTGCGGTTTTCTCCGGGGTGTGCCCAGCAACCGCTACCAAGTGCGATCGCCCATCAGCTTGAATTGTCTCGGCCCTCAACTTAGCGGCAAAACCAGTACCCACAATCCCCACGCGAATTGGAGAATTAACCGAAAAACCAAAGCGAGTATCAATATTAGTCATGGGATTTGAGATTTAAGATTTTAGATAGTTACAGACTTGCGGTGCAGGGCTTTAGGGTTCTACCGCGCAGATTTTAAGCTGTGGTTGTGGTGCGATTTATTCGATCGAGCCTTCAACACCCAAGTCTTGATGCGATCTAACTATACATTTGACCGCCTGCCGGAGCTTACCTTGTAGCCGGCCTTGCTGAAACTCGATCGATACACCGCATACCAACAAGCCGGTTTTTGTGCTGTAGGGATCAAAATAGGATTTTTCCTAGAAACCCGGTGGTTTAGCGCAAGTCTTGCGGCAACAGTATCACAAGGCTGAACCCAACATAGGTATAAGTAATCAAGATGAAATTAGAAAAAGTTATAACTAATCCCATTCAAATGTTTTGTAACTAAGTGTGTCAACCTCCCTTCTATCCCCTACTATCATAGAGGGAACAAACCTAAGAGCTAACCTCAAAGCTAATAGAGCCTTGAAGGTTGCATTAGGAAAAATTATAAATCTTGTTGAATTTTTGAGAGGATTAGTGCATGGCAACTTACAAAGTTACCCTCATCAGCGAAGCCGAAGGAATTAACCAGACCATTGACGTTGATGACGATACTTACATTCTCGATGCTGCGGAAGAAGCAGGACTGGACCTCCCCTACTCTTGTCGCGCTGGTGCTTGCTCCACCTGCGCCGGCAAAATCACGAAAGGCGAAATTGACCAATCCGACCAATCTTTCTTAGACGACGACCAAATCGAGGCCGGATTTGTCCTCACCTGCGTCGCCTATCCCAAGTCTGACTGTACGATCGAAACTCACCAAGAAGAATCGCTCTACTAAGAAAGGACGCTCTGCGTGATACCCTAAGAAACCCGGTTTCTCCTTTCCAAAATTAAGCTGAAATAGCGCAATTATGTTAAGAAACCGGGTTTCTGTGTCTAACACTGCAACCAAGCCGTCAGCAATGTCTCACTCCCATCTATGAATTCGTAGCTGTTTGAGCAGATAGCTGACCCAATAATTTTAGATTTTAGATGGCAGATTTTAGATTAACTGTGAAACCAATCTAGAATCCAAAGTCTAAAATCTAAAAGTTTTAGGACTAATATTTAGTCTCAAGCGAGAGAGACGAAAGTTTGTTTAGGGGCTAGGAAAATCGCCGACTATGAAGCAGAGTCTGATAAACTATTCGCGCCAAAATGTAATGGCATCGCTGAGGGGCACAACTTGAGCGCCGGGAAAATAAAAGCCCAGAATTTGAGATCCGTTCCAGCCCAAATTAGCCAAATTGTAAGCACCAGTCTGACTCATTCCCACCCCGTGTCCGAAACCGCCTCCGACAAAAGCATAACCGTTGAGAGTTTTGTCGGGATTGTAAATTGGTTCTAGGTAAAAAAGCGTGCTGATCGGCGGGTAAAAAGCATTGCGAATCTCGTCTTTGTCGATATCGATGGGGCCCAAGTCAGTTTGAACCTTCATTTTCAAAACTCGACCTGCAAGCGACCTTTCCACTACTTCAACCTGAGTGACAGTTTTAAAATTAGCCAGCGGGTGCTGTTTTTTCTGAAGATACTGTTTGAGAAATCCACCAATCGCGGTCAAAGAAGCGGGTTCGCGCCACCGAAAAGTGTCTTCTTTTTCTTCATTAAACCCTTTTTCCAAACTGATAAAGCGGCGGAAGTTGTTTTCGTCAGACAAACTCTGCTTGGACAAATCCCAGACATTGTTAGGGGAATCGACGATCGATCGCAAATATGGACGTTCCGCGCCCTGCCACACATCGTTAAAAGAGGCTGTCACGCCGCCGCTAGAGGCGGAATAGAGCGCGTCTACTAACTGATTTTCGTAAGTTAGCACCAAACCGCTCGTTTGGGCGATCGCCTTATCGCTTTGCGGGTAAACCTCCGTCAAACCTTGATAAACTTGGCAGTTAACATCAGCGCACAACTCATAATTATCCACAGCAAAACGGCGCAAATTTCTCAGGGCGTAGGTTCTCGCTAAAATAGTTTGAGCTACAATTGCAGCGTAAGGCGAAAAAGCCCCAATTTCGTGAGGAACAACACCCCGCAAGTAAGTTTCGGTCAGCACTTCATTCACTAAAGTATAAGTGCCGTAAGCATTTTTTTGGAGCCGCAAATTGCCGCCATAACGGCGAGTTTGTTGAATTGCTTTTTCTGGTTCAGTAGCTGTCGCCTCGTGGGTGGTTTGTTCCAATACCTCAATCACATTTTTCCCCGCCGTCACATCCAACTCATTGCGGTTGAAACGAAAGCCGTTTAAAACCCAAAATGCTTGGGGTACTTGTTTAAAAACTTTGGAATCCAAAAAAGCTGTTCTGTTCCCTTGAGCTTGCAAACTTTGCAACAGCCAGCGCCGCACCAAAGGAGAGTTATAAACATCTCTTTTTGCCCAAACTTGCCAGCGCAAAGGTTGAGCAATTTCTACTTCTATTCCCTGGGTTCGCCACTGATTGGCGCTGTCTTCAGCACTCTCAAAACTGCGGTGAGAACTTAGTACCACTCGTTCTTCTACTGCAGGCGTTTCCAGTGGTTTCGGGGCTATTTCTAACTTGATGCTAGCAGCAGTTTTGGTTTCTATGCCTTGAGGAGTTTTGTAACGCAAAGTTAAGCTGTCGCCCGGTAATGCTTTCAGCGTCAGTTTGTCGGTTGCTTTGGTACCAAACCGCTGCACTACGCCAATTTTGATCGGTCTATTTTGGGGAGTTTGGGCGTATCCCGCAGCGCTGAAAATGGGCAACAGGCACAATGCGGTGAAAACAGTGCTAGAAACGCAGCTAAACCATTTGTAATTGGGAGTGGGAGGTGCTTGAGCGAACACGGTTATCTGTCTCGCGATAGTTGAAAATGGGGGATTTTTGATTGTAAGTTAGCACATTTGGCGGCTGCTAGAGCGGGATTCCGGAAGATAAGGTGGTTTAGTTGCCAGAATTCTGTTAAGTAGGTAGGCGCAAATAAACTTTACACCGAGCAAATTTTATCCCAGACGCACCCTAGACCTAAATTTAAAATCTAAAATCGTTATGCCATTACGCACCCTACAAGCTTGTGTATTTTCGATCCTGACATAGTTACTGGTGTTTCCAATATTGGTAAGCCGCATAGGCTAAGGTGACAGCGCCGGTGACGATCGCAGATTCATCAACCTCAAATTG
>NZ_JAUBQU010000066.1:0-36645 GCF_036701435.1 Microcoleus sp. Pol12A5 | reverse complement strand
CTGCCATTCTTCCAGAGGGGGTACAGGGCTATGTCCTTGATTTTATCAAGCTTTTGACGGGGTTGTCACCCCGTCAAGTTATTTACCCACGAGTGCTACAGCACCGCTTTGCAAAACAGGAATTTCAATTCGGAACTCTGTTCCTTGATGGGGTTGAGAAAAGCACTCAATGGAGCCACCGTGCTTGTCAACTACAATTTGATAGCTGATGGATAGCCCTAATCCAGTTCCTTTACCAGTTGGTTTTGTGGTGAAGAAGGGATTGAACACCTGTTGTCTAACAGTTTCCGTCATCCCCGATCCATTGTCTTGAAATTGAATCACCACGTTTTTAGAATAACCGGGCCCAGTTTCGTTTGTGACTAGCTTAGTCCGAATAGTGATGCAACTGGTATTCTTTTGGATATCTTTTGGAGAACGCTGATTGTCATAGTTTTCTAAAGCATCAATCGCATTTGCCAGAATATTCATAAAGACTTGGTTCAACTGTCCCGCATAGCACTCTACCAGCGGTAAGTCGCCGTACTCTTTAACAATTTCAATAGCAGGATGATCCGGTTTTGCCTTCAGTCGATTTTGCAAAATCATCAATGTGCTGTCAATTCCCTCGTGGATATCAACTGGCTTCATTTCTGCCTCATCCAGCCGCGAGAAGTTTCGTAGCGACAGGACAATTTGACGAATGCGATCGGCTCCTACCTTCATTGAAGTAAGCATTTTGGGCAAATCTTCACTAATGTAGTCCAGATCGAACTCTTCAATTTTTTCCTCAATTTGGGCATTAGTTGGATATGTTTGCTGGTAAAGCTGAATCAAATTTAGTAAATTTTGCGTGTAGTCGGCAGTATGGCTCAGGTTGCCATAGATAAAGTTGACTGGATTATTAATTTCGTGAGCAACACCAGCAACCAGTTGCCCCAAACCAGACATTTTCTCTGCCTGAATGAGTTGTGCTTGAGTTTGCTGTAAGGTTTTGAGTGCAACCTCAGCTTCCTCTTTTGCTTGCCTTAACGCAGCTTCGGCTTGCGTGCGCTCAGTAATATCCAGTGCCAAGGATGCAACTCCAACAATCTTTCCAGCATCCCCTACTAAAGGCGTATTGAACCATTCGCAAATAATGGTTTTGCCGTCTTTCGTAATATTTTCGTTGACACTGTAGATTCCTCCAACCTGACTCAACAACTCGTTCATAACTCGATCGACTACCTTTCGGGCAGACGCAGGCACAATTAATTCTGCGGCATGGTGCCCGATCGCCTCTGCAGCCGTGTAACCAAAAATCTGCTCTGCCGCTGGATTCCAGGCCGTGACTTTAAAGTTTAAATCCCATTCCACCACTGCCAGTGCACTTTGGCGGAATAGAAAAGATAGTCGCTGTTCCGACGTTTTGAGTTCTTCTTCTGCCTGTTTCCGTTGAGTAATGTCAATGCCTGTTTTGATGATGTACTCAATTTCACCTCGATCATCGACTAAAGCAGTATCTGACCAGGCAATGAGTCTAAGTTGTCGATCTTTGCTCACCCAACTGCCTTCATACTGCTGAGGAAAATTACCAGATTGTAAAGACTCAAAAGCAGTTTTGGCTTGTCCAGCTAAGTCTGAGTTCGGGAACAACTCCCAAATGTAGCGCCCTTTCACTTCACTAAACGAGTAATGAGTCATTTGTTCGCAAGCTCGGTTAAAGCGAACGATTTGTCCCTGCGGGTCGAGCACAACTACCAGGGCACCTGCAATTTCAAGAATGGCTGAAACAAAATTGCGTTCCACTTCAACAGCTTGAATCAGTTCCTCTAACTGGGTTGCCATATTGTTAAATGCGATCGCCAATGCCCCCAATTCGTTTTGGCTGTGGATGTTGACCCGCGTCTCTAATTGCCCCGCACTGAGTTCAGTAGCTGCCGTGGTTAAGCGCTGTAGCGGCACCACAATTTGCCGAATAAATAGAAAGCCAATGCCAACAGCAACGATCGTCACCACCATCAATGAGCCTCCCATAATTGAGAGCATTTGGTAAACGGGAGCATAAGCCTCAGCCGTTGGCAGTTCTACAACCACCTTCCAATTCACGCTCCGAACTAAGGCACTGGCTCCCAATACTTCTACCTGCTTTAGACCCGGATAAACGTTAAGGCGCTTAGTATTTCCGGATACTTTCAAGAATTGAAAGAAAGGGCGCTTAGAAATATCTTGAAGTTGAAATGTTTCTGGTTTACTATCCTTTTGAGCAATGACAAAATTACGCTCATCGACTACATAAACATAACCCGTCTTGCCAACCTCGGTTTGGGAAACAACAAACCAGAGAAAGTTGAGATTTACCTGCGCTAAGAGTACCCCATCCACCTCATCTCGCTCATTCCGAATCGGAACCGCCAGAATGGTGTTTGGTTCGTGAGTTTGAGGATTAATTTCTACAGGACTGACATAATCTTCCTGTTGTTTAAAGGCACGAATAAACAGTGGCGAATTGGCGGGATTTTTTAACTTGAGCGGTTGGTAGGGTGAAACTGACGCGACAACTTGTTCCTTCCCGTTCAAAATGGCAACAGCTTCATAAGCATCATTATGACGAGTCAACCCTTCCAACAGGCTCTGCTGCGCTTGAGGTTGAAAGTTTGTGAGTCCTTTGACCCTAGCTAAATAGCTCAGTTTTCGTTTCAAGTCATCTAGATAATTATCAATCTGCCCTGCTGCTGTCTGACTGCGCTCTTCTTGGAGCGATCGCGATTGCTGGATCTGCGCCTGAAAGCTGAGGTAGATCAGCAAGCCACCTGTGGGCAGTAAGCTCAGAAGAACCAAAAATATCAAACCATACCGGAGCTGATTTGCAATAGAAAAGAAGCGTTGCCAGGGATGTGAAGGGGAGCTTTTGGCAATCGGAAGAGCGCGATGGTTGCGTTGATTTTGCATCGGACTTAGAATCAATATTGGTAAATCAATTAATGCGCGCACTAAGGAGAAACATCAATTTGGCCAGTCGTCACAGCATCTCGGATGGTCTTGAAAGTGTCCTCTTCCTGAGACGTGAGACTACCACGGAAAGGCGCAAAGTCGTAGATTTTTTCCTTGAGTCCAAACTTGTAAAGTTTTCCTTCCCAGCGACCTTCCTGGGTTAATACGGCCGCATTGAGCACCAGATTGGGAATGTCCTGCAGAACGCTAGTTAGGACTTTGCCGGGAGCCAGTTGGTACTGATCCTTGGCCCAACCAATCACAAGGACTCCTGGCTTTTGCGTAACGGCTTTTAGCGCGGCTAACCCTGCCTCATCCGCGTTGATTGTCAAAACATCTACTCCAGAGGCAACCATATCCGTTGCGACTTTAATGGCTTTGTCCGTATCAATCCAACTGTTGAGAAAAGCAGTCGAAGCTTGAACAGAGGGATTCGTTGCCTTCACTCCCCGCCTAAACAAGGCTTCTTCTTCTTTATAAACCGGATAAGCGGCACCCACAATATAGCCAACTTTATGGCTTTTGGTTTTCATGGCAGCCAAAGCGCCTGTGAGGTACCCCACCTCACCCGATCGAAAGGCAACAGCCCCCAAATTTGTGTTATTCCCTGGATACGTAGTAAACAAGGCAAATTTCGTTCGCGGAAATTCTTTAGCGACCTTTTCGGCAGCTTTGATATAGCCACCACTGGCTGCAATTACCAGGTCATAGCCTGACTGGGCATATTGGCGAAGGGCAGCTTCACTATCTTCACCGTCAATGCCTGTAAAGTCTACCTGAGCATTAAATTTATCTTTGATTAGGTTTAACCCTTCAAAGCAGGCTTGAGCCCAACTGTTGTTGTCTTTGGAACCTGTGACGACCAACGCCACCCTAAAGCTGCTAGAGGTACTTGCTTCAGGGGAAGAGTTTACGTTCGGAGTCGATCGACTGCAACCGATCGCAAAAACCAGAGCTAGAGCGGCCAGAGTCATTTGTTTGAAAAGAGATTGAATTCGCATAATAGCTTTTCGCAACAATATTACTTTTTCTACGCCGATAAATTTGTCGGAGGGTATCTCAACAATCTTCACCAATCTTACTCTCGCTCGCATTTGATGAGTCTGATCGAAAGCATCCAGTATACAAGCCCGCGGATTCATCCGTGGAGAAATAAAAAACCTGTATCCAATAAACAAGCCCCCCAATTTATCCATGGGGTCAAGGCTTCAATCTCAAATCTCAAATCTCAAATCGATTGACAGATTCAGGGTAACACTCATTTAATCTCAACAACAAGTAAGGACACGGCACTGCCGTGTCCTTACAAATCTAACCTGTAATTAACCGAATTTGTTTGCTACTACTTAACAAACAGCATTTCTTGATAAGTAGGTAGTGGCCACAAATCATCAGCCACTTCACCTTCCAGAGCATCCGCATACTTGCGAACCTCATCCATCAAAGGACGAATTGTTTGCGAAGCATACTGCATATGTTCTTCTGTCGAATCAAAATCGTGCTTGCTCAAAGCAGAACTCAATTTGCTCGCAGTATCCATCATTGACTTAACCAGCACCGCTACTTTTTCGGCAGTTTCCTTTTCCAGTTCAATCCCAATTTCTTTCAACTTAGAAACCGTGCCGGAAATTTCAGCTAAATACCTCACCGCTGCGGGGTAAATAATGGTTTTTGCCATGCTTATTACCAGTTTTGCTTCGACTTCAATTGCCAGCAAATACTGCTCAGCATAAACATCGTAACGGCTTTCCAATTCAACTGGAGTCAGAACACCTGTCTTTTCAAACAAGTCTTCAATGTATCCTTCCTTCAACACGGGCAAAGCATCTGCCGTAGTCCGCAAGTTAGCTAAACCCCGTTCCTCAACAGCCATTTTGTGCCATTCTTCGGAATAGCCGTTGCCACCAAATACAACCGCACCGTGTTCGTCCATCACTTCTTTGAGAAGTGTTTGGATGGCAGCATTCAGTTCAGTTCCGTTAGCCAAATCGCTTTCTAATTTGTTAGCAATCCAGTCCAAAGAATCTGCGAGAATTGTATTCATCGCCACTAGCGGCCCGGAAACAGACTGACCCGAACCTACGGCACGGAATTCAAATCGGTTTCCAGTAAAGGCAAAGGGCGAAGTCCGGTTTCTGTCTCCAGCATCCTTCATGAAAGTAGGCAGTGTTTCTACACCTAAGTTCATAATTCCCCGACCTTTAGAGTCCTTAACTTCTCCCCGGCTAATTTGCCCGAAGATATCTTCTAATTGCGAACCCAAATAGACAGAGATAATTGCTGGTGGAGCCTCATTTGCACCCAATCGGTGGTCGTTGCTGGCAGTAGCAACTACCGCGCGCAATAGCGGGCCGTATTTGTGAACTCCGCGAATCACAGCGCCGCAGAAAACTAGAAATTGTATGTTCGAGTGCGGTGTATCGCCTGGGTCTAATAAGTTTCCTTGGGTGGCATTGCCGACAGACCAGTTGACGTGTTTGCCGGAACCGTTAATTCCGGCGAAAGGCTTCTCGTGCAGCAAACACATAAAACCATGTTTCTTTGCAGTGTTGCGGAGAATTGTCATGGTTAATTGTTGGTGGTCGCTGGCGACGTTTGCAGCTTCAAAAACTGGTGCAATTTCAAACTGACCGGGAGCTACTTCGTTGTGGCGGGTTTTGGCAGGAATTCCCAGCCGGTACATTCTTTCTTCTACTTCCTGCATGAAGACTTGAACGCGCTCTGGAATCGCTCCAAAATAGTGGTCGTCGAATTGCTGACCTTTCGCAGGAGGTTTGCCGAAAAGGGTGCGACCTGCTAGCAATAAATCTGGGCGGCTGGTGGTGAAATTGGCATCTACCAGGAAGTATTCTTGTTCGGAACCGCAACTGGAATTGACCGGAGCAACTTCGGTATTTCCTAATAGCTTTAACACTCGGGTTGCTGCTTTGTTCATTGCGGCAATGGAACGCAAAAGCGGCGTTTTCTTGTCTAAGGCTTCACCTGTCCAGGAAATGAAAACAGTGGGAATGCACAAGGTCATGCCGTTGTCTGTTTCCATGACATAAGCAGGGCTGGTGACATCCCACGCTGTATATCCGCGAGCGGCGGCGGTGGAACGGATGCCGCCGTTGGGGAATGAGGAACCATCGGGTTCGCCTTGTACGAGAACTTTGCCTGCAAATTCTGAGATGACGGACCCGTCGCCTTGCACGGAGATGAAACCGTCGTGCTTTTCGGCGGTGCTGTTGGTGAGCGGGTAAAATACGTGGGCGTAGTACAGGGCTCCTTTGGAAATAGCCCAGTCTTTCATTGCGGCTGCAACTACATCAGCGACGGAATCATCTAATTTTTGGCCGGTTTGAATGGTGTTTTTTACTGATTTGAAAATACTTTTGGGCAGACTTTCTTGCATCTTGCTCAGACTAAAAACGTCTGTTGCCCACATATCTTCTAGCCGCTTGAGAGGCCGGGCAGGCATCTGTTTGCGGTTGACGATTTGAGAAATTGCTTGAACGCGCGATTGGTTTCCACTCATGGTTATTTTTATTGGGGTTGCAGGACGAGTAGTTGTGAAAAAATAGATGTTAGCAAAAGTTTAACGATTGACAAATATGTTGGATTTATCCAACGTTTTTAGTCAAAGCTAACTTTGGGCAGAATGCCTTTTTTGGCAGGCTCTAAAAGATTGGACGAGCGAGACCCTATCACTTCGCCCATCGGGCGTGACAATCCAGTGTGAGATGCGGTTGGATTTCGGTTATTAGCAGCAATAAAATAGATGACAAGAGCCTGTACTAATTTGAGTCAACATGATAGATGTCTGCGCTGCACAGATTTAGTAACTAATCTTCACCCTAGTCAGCTCAAAAATTTTGTGCGAATCAATTCCGATGAATTCAGGTCAAAACTACTTATGGTTTTTAACGGTTCGACGATCGATAAATCGCAGTCCAGCAAACAACGCACTCGTTTAGGGGTTTTGGAGAATTATGGAGAGTACACAATCTACACTTGGAGAGTTTAAACAATCATTAACCAAATAAATGTATCGCAGGCTACAGAATTTTAGGTTTTTTTCAGAAAGGTCGATCGCACCGATCGCACACAACCGCAGGATGTCAGTGTAACAGGACGCGGGGCGCTGAAACTGAGGGCGATCGTACTCGCATAGGGCATAGGGCATAGGGCATAGGGCATACCTCACCACGCGATCGAACCGCTATATGATAAATAAAGTCTTGCAACTCTTCTAAAAATTGGTGCGACAATTAGCCGTAGAAATCTTTAGGAGATTTGGGAACTTATTAAACTGTTATAGCCGCAGTTTATTGAGCATAAATAAGTAAAGTTTAAACTTTTATTTAACTCGTTGGTAATCCGAAAACTTGAGAGAATGAGCCAAAAAGCGTTCTGTGTAGTACAAAGCTAATTGATTGCTCGGGCCATTAAAAACTGCATCAAAGGCGTGTTCGGCCCAAGGAATTTCGAGCAAAATAGCCCGATCGCCCTTGGCTCGCAATCGTTGGTAGAGCGATCGACCAAACTTGGGCTGAACGATATGGTCGCGACCTGCATAAACCAGTAGAGAAGGGGGAAGATGGGGTTTAATATAATTTATGGGAGAAGCCCGACGGTAAAGCTCGTTGAGTTCGTCTGGCGTTCCTCCCAGAAAGGCACGCAAGACGGCTCTAACATTTATGGCATCAGGAAAAGGTGGGTCATTGTAGCCCCGGATCAGGTCATTTGGGCCGTAATAATTCACCACTGCTCGAACTGGAAGCATACTAGAATCATAAGCAGTTAGCATTGCTAAATGGGCACCTGCAGACCTTCCCATGAGAGCAATGCGATCGAGATCGATTTCCCAATCACCAGCGTGAGTTTTGATATAGGAAAGAGCAGCTTGTACGTCCTCAATCTGAGCAGGAAATCGATACTTGGGAGCGTGGCGGTAAGCAATTGCAACCACACAATAGCCTTGGGCGGCCATATAGCGGCTGAATTCCTCATTGGAATCGGCATTGCCTCTTTGCCAAGCTCCCCCGTAGAGTGTGATAATCGCCGGATATTTGCCAATTTGCATCGGCCGATAAAGGTTTAGTTGCAGTGAAACTCCGTCAGGGTTGGCAAATCCAATAGCCCGATCAATCCTAACGTCTTTAATCGGAATTCCTCGGAACGCATCTCCGAGGATAAACGGTTGAGGGCGTAGCTGCGCGCGATCGGCTTGAGGAACGGCTGCTAAATAGTTTTCCCCTAAAACTGCTTGCATTTGGGTAGCTACCGCTGCATTGGCTGCTGGGAACTGAATCAGCGGAAGCAGGCCTAGGATTAGGGCGAACAGGTTACAAATTGACAAAATAATGTAGACTTTGCCTTGATGCCGTCTGAGCAGGTTCAGCAAAAGGGCGATCGTATTGATAACGACCAACCAAGGACTGATTTCTGGTGCTCCCACCGCCAAAGGGTACAGGAACATCGTGGGTGCTGGTATGATGACCCAGAGACTGAGAAATAGGGCGATCGTACTCAGAAACCAAGAAATAAATGGCGAGACTAAGAACGCTGCCAATAAAGGTAACTTTTTGCGGTTCTTCTTGTGGATCATCGGATTTTCGCAGCCTAATTTTTAATCAGTTTAAATTAATCTGGCGGTTTTTATTGGTAAGGCGATCGCCTGTGGCATTTTACCAAACCAGCAGCTTCATTTACTCCGACATCCTGCGTCGATCGAAAATGCTTTGCATCGTTGGGTGGCTTTACAAGTTAACCCAAAGCAGGGGAACTGGATCGCTTCTGAAACAACATAATCCAGAGAATTCATAATTACTATTTTTTTGGGCCTCCGCAAACACCTCTTCTGTGATTGCACGAAAATTTACTCCCGCTAGTTTGGTCACTTGAGTTTTTTCTTTATAGTTCCGATAAAAATCTGTAGGGGTGATATGAATGACAACACCATTACAGGCAAATTCCCAGTGGTTGTTGTATGACCGATGTTGCCGGGCCATTGTTCGCTGCGCTCTACTACCTGGACGAAAAGTTTCTCCAGCGAATAAATTGAATTTACTATATCTATGACGCTTAAATTTTAGGCTTGTATTTGTGTTTTGGTTTTGTTCGATGTAGTCTTTGATCTTAGCTGCTGTTCCCTGAGAAGACAAATTTTGCCAATCATATTTGAGATGGACTTTGAGGAGCGTGTCAGGAGCTTTAGGTTCCATACCGAAAATAATTAGCCGTCTTGAAAAGTTTTTTAGAAAATCTCTTAACACAATTTCTGATGGGATGACAGCAGGTGTTTCAAATTCTGTATTGTTCAGCAAAGGCTGGAATCTTTTAATTAAGCCTTTTTCTGCTTCACCCAAGTTTTCTTCATTCCATGCTTGCCAAGCCAGTCTAACAGGAAACTCTTGGTCAATTTCTTCTAACTTATGGATGCGGTGATGATTTCTCCATCTTGCCACCAAATTCTTAGCTTTCCCTATATAAAGAACTCTATTATTTGCATCTATTGCAAAATATATAGCTGCACATTCAGGTAACTGCTTGCGTTCAGATAAAGGAATTGAGGGTAACTCCAAAGGATTAAGCATACTGGAATTTTGATGATTCTTAGCTAAGCACTAATTATAAATTAATAATAAACTATTGCCAATATTTTTTGTGTCGAGTGCTACTCGTTTTCCTTTGTAAGGAACCTTCTCAGTGCTTGCTTTACAGATTTTTGAAATTTATGGAAACCTCTAGTCGGGACACAATTAAATTGTAGACTAAGTGTATTTCTCAGGTAAAATCGAGTCTAATCCTTTAATTGCTGAGGCATAGTCTCATGGTTATTCCCAAACTCAGTGAAACAACGATCGAGCTTCACACCTCTGCCCAATCCCTCAAGCGGGGTGAAGCTTACTATTTAGCGGGCAATGTTACTAGGGCAGTCCGGCGTGGCAATATGGTGCAAGCAGTAGTGGAAGGTTCCGAAGTAGAACCCTACCGTGTTACCCTGCCCTTTGATGATGCTGGATTAGCATCTACATTATTCTGCACTTGTCCTTACGATAACGGTGGGTGGTGTAAACACATTGTTGCGACGTTGTTATTGTGTCTGCGGCAACCAGAAACAATTGAGCAGGGCCCGACACTGGAACAATTGCTCGATCGCCTCAACGATGTACAAACCCAGCAATTAATACAGCATTTAGTAAAACAAGAACCATCACTCATTGATGCGATCGAACAATACATTAACTTAAGTGCGATTCCTGCACCTTCAAACCAACCTACCAAAGCACCGCGCCACACCTCCATCGATCCTGCTCCCTTTCGATATCAAGTACGACGAATTTTGCGAGAGGCTGTGAGGTATTTGGAGGATGGATGGGAGGAAGACCCGATTACAGAAGAACTTTTAGATGTAATTCAGCGAGCCCAGGAATTCAGCGAACAGGGGGATGGCAACAACGCCTTAGTAATTTTAGAAGCCATCACCACAGCCTGCATTGAAGATTGGAATGATGTAGAAGAGTTTGGCGCTGAAAATTATGAGATAGCTAACGCTTTGAATGAAGCTTGGACAGAAGCAATTTTGACGGCTCAACTAACTGCTGAAGAAGAGATCGATCTCCAGGTGATGTTAGAAGCTTGGCAAGATGAATGGGATTGTGATTTTAGTATGAGCTTAGAAGCTTTACGCCAAGGTTGGGACGACCCCCTACTCCAACAGGTACTGGAAGGAAACATTACTGGGCAAGGAGTTTGGGCTGGTGACGCACCAAAATGTGCTCGCGACTTAGCATTGATTCGCTTGCAAATCCTCGATCGCCAGGAACGCGATCGAGAATACTTATACTTAGCCCAAGCAGAAGGTTGTTCTCAACAATACTTGACGATGTTAACTCGTTTGGGGAGAGTAGAAGAAGCAGTGGAAGCTGCTGCTACCCAGATGCAATCAGCGGAAGATGCTTTGGCTCTCGTTCAAACTTTAAAGCAACAGGGAGCCTTAGAACAAGCTCTGAAAATTTGCCAAGCTGGGCTAAATTTGTCAGGTCATTGCCATTACCAACTGGCAACATCGATGAGTGAGTTGGCTGTTGAGTTGGGGGAAGACGAACTTGCGTTAAATGCTCGAATCCAGATATTTAAAATCAAACCGTCTTTTAGCGATTATAGTTTAGTGAAGGAGTTAGCCAAAGATAGTTGGTCAACTTTGAAAGCAGATTTGTTAGCAACTCTGAAAAGTAATGAAAGTTGGAATTTTACTGACGCGAAGGTTGATATTTTTCTGGATGAGGGAATGATTGAAGATGCGATCGCCCTTGCTGATGGCTTGAGTTATTACGACTCAGCACTGATTCACCGAGTAATGGGGGCTGCTATCAGCCACAGCCCCGATTGGGTAATCGCCAATGCTTGTGGGCGTGCTGCATCGATTATGGATCAGGGAAAATCAAGCGAGTACAATCTGGCGATTAAGTGGTTGGAAAAAGCCCGCGCTGCCTATTTACACACTGGGCAAAATCTTCAGTGGTCTGCTTATCGTTCTCAACTGATGCAAGTACACAGTCGGAAGCGGAAGTTGATGGAAATGCTCAAAAGTCCCGGTTTAGATTGAGCCTTAAGTTTACCGTAAACGTAAGTGAAAGCGACCCAACCCAGGATCGAATAAACCTTACTTAATTTTTGCTTTCACGGCCCTAGACTCCACTGTGAATCCTGGAATATCTTGCAGTTCTGTTTCGCTCAAACTGTACTGTTCGCAAACCAAACTCAAACGAGTTCCGGTACTTTTAACGGCGTTGACAGAGTGAGTCAAATCTCCTTGAAAATAGATCAGCGAGTTGGCTTGTGGCTTAATCTGCCCAACTTGCTGTTTGTTGCGCCGCAGTATCAACTCTCCCCCTTGCAAGTTCGGCGGTACTTGCACGTACAAAACGCTGACGGCTGCGGGAGGTTCAACAGTTTTGCAGTACGATCGCAAAGATCGATCGATATGCGGATCGACGCGGGAACCTTCACCCAGCAACAAAGGGTTGAGGTAAAAAGCATTGCATTCAGGCTGTAATGCTTGGTCTAGATAGGGTTTGAACAAGGGGAACCGCCGTTCTACTTCGGCGATTTCCGCACGTTGAAACACTACGGAAAACCCTTTTGTGCCAATGAAATCGCGATTGAGGTTGTTGATTGCTAGATAAGGGGAGGCTAGAATTGCTCCTCGCAAGTCGTTGAGGTAGTCGATCGAGAAAGCGTTAGGATGTTGGCTATAGTATTTCAAGGCACTCAAAAATCATCAAAGTTGAAGGAAACAGCAGATAGAAATGCAGCAATCGCTTAGATTTGGGATTGCTTCGTTCCTGGCGGATGACATAATAATCTTGATTTCAGTCCGCGTACTTAAGTCAAAGGTTTTTCTTAACTGCGGGCGATCGCGCGGAAGTGTTGCAATCGACTAGCAACTGCCAAATATTACTATACAGGCGATCGTTGTGGTGAGAAGATTATATTTGCAATTCCATGATACATGATGCCGCTGGGCAGCCGATCTCCCATTTATGTTAACTTGTCCAATTGCAGGGGCGATCGCGGAAATTGCGATCGCATCCGGCCACTGTTTGCTCACCGATTTTCTGAGTTTGTTAGCTGGAAAACCGATGGGTGTTGGTGGTGTGTAGGAAACATCTTGCTAAAAAAAGCCATCCGTGCATTAGGTCAAAATGCTGGGAGGGCGATCGGCAATCTCTAACTGGCGATAGAACGTTAATAAAGTTTACAAATAGAGGGTGGTCTAAAAAATACCCGTAGTTGCAAGAGTTGCTAAGCAATTATTTTAGATTAAATTAATATTATCCCGAGTCGAAAAAAGCAGAGCTGCCAGCTATAATTAAATCGTAAGTGCAAAAAATCAAGTCGCTCAAACGATATGGAAACAACATTGTACGAGAAAATGGGCGGAGAGTCAGCCATTAAAGAGATGGTGGATGATTTTTACCGCGATGTTTTGGCGGACGAGACAGTGAGCCACTTCTTCGATCATACAGATATGGAAAAGCAGCGCCGCCATCAAACTGCTTTTATCTCTTATGCCCTCGGCGGCCCCAAGCAATACTCAGGTCGTTCAATGGAGAAGGCACACGCAGGTTTGAATTTACAGCCTGAACACTTTGATGCAATTGTGAAGCATTTGACCGATGCCATCATTGCCCACGGCGCATCCCAAGAGGATCTCGATGAAGCGCTAGGTAAGATCGCGACTTTGAAAGAGGCTGTTTTGTACAAGTAATATCTACAGTCGGTAAGTAGATATCGCTTTGAGCGCGTTACTACTTCCCGATTGCTCGCAGATGATAGAACTTGATATTACTCGTACATTTTGTAATTTTGCCGATCGACTTGTCCAGCGCCCTTGAAGCTGTTTTAAACCTCCGGCGGCAAGTCCACGCTGTAGAGAATTTTGCCTTCAAGGTTGTGCAGCGCCACAGTCATCACCTGACTGTCGCCATTAATTTTAACCGTACCAAAGAACTGAAAACCTTTTGTAGGAGGTAGATTTTCTACTTCTGGCAGCGACAAACTTTGGAACTTAACCAGGGGACCAAAAGTATTGTCAAGCTTATTTGGTCCGTAATTTCCAGCGTGAAGCGGCCCGGCAACAAACTCCCAAAACGGTTTAAAATCAGTGAATTGAGCTTGGCCGGGGTCGTAGTAGTGCGCGGCAGCATAATGCACGTCAGCGGTCAGCCAAACGACATTTTGGATATTGTTTTGCTGGATAAAGCGCAACAATTGGGCAAGTTCGAGTTCGCGTCCCAATGCAGGACCATCTCCATTGGCGAGGTTCTCAAATTTGCCGCTGTTTTTGCCATCTTCAATCACCAGTCCAACTGGCATATCGCTAGCAATTACTTTCCACCTTGCCTTTGAATTCTGCAATTTGTTCTTTAACCAGCTAACTTGGGCATTACCCAAAAACGCTGTTTCTTCACTTGCTGCTGTCTGACGGTTGGTAGTGTTTGATCCTCGATAGCTACGCATATCCAGCATAAAAATTTCCAGGGAAGAACCGTAATTGAACGAACGGTAAATCCGTTCTGGGTCGCTGGCATCGAAGCGGATCGGCGTATACTCCATAAATGCTTGCTTGGCGCGCGCTGCCAGTAAAGAACTGCTTTTGACTTTGTAGCGGTCATCGCTAATTAGCATCTCGCCGGGATACCAGTTGTTTGTAGTTTCGTGGTCATCCCACTGAACTAGCTGAGGCACTTCGGCGTTGAAGCGCCGGATGTTATTGTCTAGCAGGTTGTAGATGTAATTTCCGCGAAACTCTGTTAAGGTTTCAGCTACTTTTGACTTTTCTTCTGTTGTGATGTTTTTCCAGATGCTACCGTCGTCAAGTTTTACCTCAGATTGAATCGGACTATCTGCATAGATGTAATCGCCAGAATGAATGAAGAAGTCTGGCTTAAGCTGCCTGATAGTTTCATAGATTTTCATGCCACCCCATTCAGTATTGATACCCCAACCCTGTCCGGCGGTGTCTCCCGACCAGGCAAAAAAGATGTCGCGCTTGCTGTTTGGAGGCGTGCGGAAACTCCCCGTAACGGGGACGCTGTAGATGTTTGGATCGGCTAAATTCTGGAAGCTGACTCGGTAGAATATTTGCCGGTCGGCTGGTAGGTCAATCAGGTTAATACGCGCCGTGTAATCGCTAGTTTCCAACGCTGCAGGTCCGATGATGCGCTGCACGTTGCCGAAGGAGTCGGCGGTGTCATATTCAACTATCATTCGGGAGGAGCGATCGCACCGACTCCAAATCACCGCACTGTTGCCGGTAATATCACCGCTAGCAACACCGTAGGGAATGCTGGGGCGCATCCGATCCGAGGTGATAATTGCCGGTGCAGAAGATTGTGCTAACCCAGATTTCGATCGCAGGTTTGCGGCAACAATACCGCTACCTGCAATTGCCGAACCGAGTAGAAAATGGCGGCGGCTGAGTTGGTCTTTTTTTTTACCTTTCATGGGTACCCTCTTCTTTAAAAATACCGAGACTGTACTTGAACTAATTTATGATGTACGCAACTATCAGCAAATTCACCCCTGTTCCTGAGACGCCCCGAACTGTGAGGAGGAAAACAACTCCCACAGACAAAGGCAGGTTTTCTATCAAGTTTTAGTGTACCCAAAATAAAAGTAGCAGGCGATCGGTGAAAAAGCAACGATCTAGACTACCAAAGCCCGATATTAACCATGTGTCTTCGCTTTTTCCTCTGCAACCGTGCTTTCGCTAAACCAGCAGCAGCTTCAAAAGAATCATATAAACCTTGACTAGCTACTTTGTTCGGAACATCCAATGGGATTAAACCTGATTCATTCAATAATTAGGCTACCACGAAATTTAGTAGCAACAGTTTATCGGAGTGAGTTAACTATTTGAGGAGGGGTAAAATTTCGGTAAGAGGCATAAGTTAAAAGTTTAATAAACTTAGGTAACGTTTATTTGAGATTCTTTAGCTCTCACCTTTACAATACTTCCAGGCGATCGGGTTAATCGGGCGGTGGAGCCGACGGATCGCAGATATTGGGGTTTTGTTGCATGAGATAGATCGTTGTAGTTCAGCCTTTTGCCAGATGACAACCCTTAACTCCTGAAAGCAAAATCGATAATATAATGCTGACAAGTTATATTCCTCCTTTAGCTAGAGGACGGCCCCTGAAAACCCGTCTAGAATATAGATATCGATCATTAGGGCAAAAATCAATTTTTTTGTTTCTGAGATCCCAAAGCTTCTCCCCGGAAGGGAGGGATTGGTTGGCGAAGGCTGAGAGCGGTACGGATTTGGCTAGACAGATAATCGTTTACGTAGGGAGTAAGCGATCAACAAAATCAAAAAGCCTGTCTACCGATGACGGCGACAAAGGAGAAAAAAACCAATGAAAAGAGTAATAGACCAAATTAAGGAATTTCGCGAAAGCCATCCACTAGATCTACTAGCCCTTTGTTACTCGTTCTTCTTCTTTGCCATCAGTTTCTATCCAATCAAAAACAGAATAGCCTGTAAGTAAGCCCACCTCACACCCAGAGCCCCGATTTTTTAAAGAAGTCGGGGCTCTAACTACGTTTAATTAGGCCCATTTATTTAGTTCAGCCTTTTGCCAGATGACAACCCTTAACTGCTCAAACCAAAATCGATAATATTTCGAGTCAGAGTAGATGCCACAATACTTCGGAAAACTCCAAAAAACTGAACAGCCTTGGTCAACGATCGGCTCAGTACAATCTATAAGTAAGAGCGATCGCACCCTTCACTTTAATTGTGGTGAAACTTCCCTAAACATCAGCATCCTCGCGCCGAATTTAATCAGAGTGCGAATGTCCCCGACAGGTGAATTCAAAAGCCGATCGCACTCAATAACTGTCCCTGACGAAGAGTGGGAAATTATACCATTGGAAGTGCGAGAAACAGACGAAAAAATAGAAATTGAAACAGCACAAATAACGATTTCAGTCAAGCGATCTCGTGCTGCAATCGAATGCTTTGACAAATCGGGAAAACCATTTGCTAGCGACTGCGATCGCAGTATGGGATGGCGCACCGGCCGGGCCGCAGGCTGGAAACGCATCGAAGCAGACGAACACTTCTACGGTTTTGGCGAACGCACCGGCTTTCTCGACAAACTCTCGGAAGTCAAGACAAACTGGACAATAGACGCGCTTGACTACAATTCCCTCAGCGATGAAATGTACCAGGCGATCCCATTTTATATCGCCCTGAATCCCGATCGCGCTTACGGCATCTTTTTCAACACGACATTTTGGAGTCAGTTCGACATCGGCGCCGAACAACCGGGAGTTTTGCGGATGGAAACCAGAGGCCCGGAACTCGATTACTACATCATTTACGGCCCGGAACCCGCCCAAATTCTCGCCACCTACACGCAGTTAACCGGCCGGATGCCGCTTCCGCCAAAATGGGCGCTGGGATACCACCAATGCCGCTGGAGCTACGACTCCGAGGACGTTGTGCGGGAGTTGGCGAAGGAATTTCGCGATCGGGCGATTCCCTGCGATGTCATCCACCTCGACATCGACTATATGAACGGCTACCGCGTTTTTACCTGGAGCCCGAAGCGTTTCCCCGATCCCGCGAAACTGATCGCAGACTTGAAAGCAGCCGGTTTTAAGGTTGTCACGATTGTCGATCCCGGTGTCAAGTACGAACCGGAAGGAGATTATGAAGTATTCGATCGGGGTGTGGAAAACGACTATTTCGTCCGCACCGCAGAGGGAAGGCTATTCCACGGTTACGTTTGGCCCGAAAAAGCGGTGTTTCCCGACTTCCTGCGGCCGGAGGTGCGGCAGTGGTGGGGCGAATTGCACAAAAACCTTACAGATGTGGGCGTTGCGGGGATTTGGAACGACATGAACGAACCTTCGATCGCAGAACGGCCTTTTGGCGACGGCCACCAACACATCTGGTTTCCGCTGGATGCACCGCAAGGCCCGGCATCCGAGGGCGCCACCCACGCGGAAACGCACAATTTGTATGGTTTAATGATGGCGAAAGCTTGTGCACAGGGGTTGCAAAAAGTGCGATCGAACGAGCGATCTTTTGTGCTGACGCGATCGGGTTTTGCGGGCGTTCAGCGTTACTCCTCGGTATGGATGGGTGACAATCAATCGCTGTGGGATCATTTAGAAATGTCGCTACCGATGCTTTGCAACATGGGGCTTTCCGGGGTAGCGTTTGTCGGTTGCGACATCGGCGGTTTTGCGGAGAATGCAACGGCTGAACTGTTCGCGCGGTGGATGCAGGTGGGAATGCTGTATCCCTTGATGCGCGGTCATTCGGCGATTAGTACGGCGCAGCACGAACCGTGGGTTTTTGGATCTCGCACTGAGAAGATTTGCCGCGAATACATGAATTTGCGCTATCAGTTGTTGCCTTATATTTACACCTTGTTTTGGGAAGCAGCGACGACGGGAACACCGATTTTGCGACCGCTACTATATCAATTTCCGCGCGATCGGGCAACTTATCACCTTTACGATCAAGTATTGCTCGGCCCGTCGCTGATGGCTGCACCTATTTACCGGCCGGGAGTTGAACACCGCGCTGTGTATTTGCCGGAGGGAACTTGGTACGATTGGTGGACGGGCGAATGCTATCAGGGCCCGACGCACATTTTAGCCCATGCACCTTTGGAGACAATGCCGCTTTACGTGCGGGGAGGGGGCATAATTGCGATCGCACCTGTGAGGCAATTTGTCAGCGAAGAACCGCTTGGGTCATTAAAAATGCGAATTTGGCCCGGAAGCGGTGAATGGACGCTTTATGAGGACGACGGACACAGTTTTGAACATGAAAAAGGTGTGTGGTCTACGACTAATTACAAGGTGTATTTGGAAGGGGAAAAAATCATCGTTGAAATTGCCGCGCGCGAGGGTCAATTTTCGATATCAGAACGCGAAGTTATTGTGGAAGTTGTTGGCGTTGGCGAACAGCGATTTACAGATGACGGTACGGCGCGGCGTTTGACATTTGGATAGTTTGATATTTGCCGCTTTCCCACTAACCCGCCGGGGTTAAAACCCCCGTCTCACAGCTCAAGTCCACTGAAGTGGACTGAAGAAATAGGCTAGCAGACTTGATGTAAAGGGAGCATCTCAATGAAAGCAGCAAGCTAGAAATTGGAGTTTTGAGGCAGGAGTTTTGAGGCAGAAGGCAGGAGGAAGGAGGAAGAAGGCAGGAGCCATAAAAAGTGTTTTTACAAATATGAGATGCTCCCGATGTTGTAAATCCTGTACATATTGAGCAGCACTCCTGTTTAAACGAAGCTAACAAACTCAAATTCTAAATATTAACCAACAGTCCTCTTTAGAGGACTTTAGCTATGAGACAGGGATTTAAATCCCTGCCGGCCTAATTGTTAGCAAACTATATTACTTGACAACTACTGTTATAATACATTAGGAGGAGATGAATAAATAAAATTATGGCGATTGAATTATGCAACCCATTCAAATTACCACCTTCCAAGCTCTGTGGCGCAGCTTGGGCCTGATAATCAAAGCCGCACCAATTGAACTCCGCAATTTAATAATACTCAACATTATCAGCGGTGCTGCCCCCTCTGCCGTGCTTTTTTTAGATAAATTAATCATTGATGAAGTATCTCGGTTGCTATCGCAAACCCAAACAGCACAGCCCTTTGCTTTGATGCTTTCCCGGCCAATATTGCTGTGGAGTATTGCCGGAGTCTTAAGTCTCAAGTTAGTCGGCGATGCCCTAGACACAATGAACTCTTTTGTCGCGACATCTTTGCGCGATCGCGTTCAAGGCTTTGTCGAAGGAAAAGTCCTCGAAAAAGTAGCCAATTTTGACGATATTGCCCTCTTTGAAAACCCCGAACTATTAAATATAGTAGAACTCGCGAAAACCGGAGTGTCCAAAATACAGCAACTAGCATTTACCATCAGCATGACCATCACGGGAATTTTTATATTTATTCCATCGATAGGCCTTGCTGCTGCGATAGCTTGGTGGGTGCCAGTACTGATGTTAATCTCCTCATCTCCCTCAATTTACACCCAAAGAAAATATAGCAGAATCATCTGGAGAGTTCAAAGAAAGCAAGCTAAAATCACCCGCGAAATGAACTTATCCAGTAGAGTCTTGACGGGCGAAGAATATGCTAAAGAATTGCGTTTGTTTGGGTTGCAAGAACTTTGGCTCAAACGCTGGCAGGGTCAGTTTTTGCAATTTTTTAGCGAGATGCAGCAAATCCGAAAAAAGGGAGCTATTGTTGTACTTTTATGGTCGATGTTTAGTAGGATAGGAGTGGCTTTGCCATTTATTTATGTAGTAATGGGAGCTTTGGGTGGTCGCTATACTTTGGGCGATTTAGCACTCTATTCTGGTTTGATTGTTCAAGTAAAGCAAAGTTTGCAAATACTGATTAGCACTTCTACTAATTTGTACGATATCTCTCTCAGCGTTAGTCCAATTTTTCAACTGTTGGAACTCAAACCAGAATTGCAGTCTCCGCTTGGGGATGTAGCATCTCGCCTGCCTAGTTTACCAGAAGACGGGCAAGATTCCCGCCCCACAAAAGATAAAATTGGCATCGAGATTAAGCATCTATCTTTCTGCTATCCCGGTAGTAATAAAAGCACGGTTGAAGATATCAACTTAACGATTAATCCGGGTGAAATGCTAGTGCTTGTTGGTGAAAATGGCGCGGGTAAAACCACCCTTGGCAAACTCCTCGGCCGCCTGTACGACCCGACAAGTGGTACGATCGCCTGGAACGGCAAAGATTTGCGATCGTACCCTCTAGCATACGTGCGATCGCGCATCGCCGTCGTCATGCAAGATTACGCCCGTTTCCCCTCCACAGTCCGCGAAAACGTCGGTTTCGGCGACTTGCTTTCACTCTCAGATGACACCGCCATTAACGAAGCTATTTCCGAAGCAGGAATTAGCGCAAAAGTCAATAGTCTTGCCACAGGTTTAGAGACACCGTTGGGGAAACAATTAGAAGACGGCATAGACTTATCGGGGGGACAGTGGCAAAGAATTGCGATCGCTCGCGCCTTAATGCGGCTTTCTACAGCCGAAGTGCTAATTTTTGACGAACCAACCGCCGCCCTCGACCCCAAGACAGAACACGAAATTTACAGCATCTTCCGCCAAATAGCCGCCGGGAAAACAACCATAGTCATCAGTCACAGATTGGGATTAGCAAAAATTGCCGATCGAATCGCCGTCATGGAAAACGGTAAAATAGCAGAAATAGGAACTCACGACGAATTGATAGCATCAAACGGAATTTACTGCTCAATGTTCACCCGTCAAGCTAGCAGTTATATTTAGAGTTAAACAAACAGTCCGCCAGGGGTTAAAACCCCTGTCTCATAGCGAAAGTCGGTTGAAACCGACTGGGGAGATATTGCAATGCTTGTTCAAAAATGTGTCTTTCAGTCCTCTTTGAGAGGACTTTTGCTATGAGACGGGGGTTTTCAACCCCCGGCGGACTTGTGGGTTAGCGTGTGGAATTCGGCGCGGGTGATTGTGATAAATTATCGCGGATTTGCCATCTAATTTCTCTCGTTAGGTGGCGAGAAACCGGGTTTCTGGGACAATGTTCAGTTGAGTACGAGAAATATCGGAAGAAACCCGGTTCCTGGGATTAGCTGCGTGGCGAGAAACCGGGTTTCTGCCACAATTTTCCGCCTCGCACGAGAAATATCGGAAGAAACCAGGTTTCTGAGCGTGCGATATTTTTGAGAAAATTGTCAGAAAGTGCGATCTATAATAAAACCAACCTAGTTGGCAATAATATCAACGATGGAAACTATAACTCTCAACCTACCTGCCGCCGTCGCTTTAACCGACGAACAATTTTATCAATTGTCCATCGCTAATGAAGAGTGGCGATTAGAACAAACCCCCGAAGGAGAACTAATTATTATGCCTCCAACAGGCGGTGAAAGCGGCATCAGAAATTCCGATCTAAACCTGGGACTCGGTTTGTGGAATCGTCAGACTCAATTAGGAAAAGTCTTTGACTCTTCCACTATCTTTCAATTACCCAACGGTGCGAAGCGTTCCCCTGATGCTGCTTGGGTACTCCTAGAACGTTGGGAAGCATTATCCGCAGAAGATAAGCGCAAATTTCCTCCCCTGTGCCCGGACTTTGTAATTGAATTGCGTGAAGCGAAGCTATCCCGTAGGGAATCGCAAACTGATTCCCTAGAAACATTGCGGGCTAAAATGCGGTATTATCGAACTAACGGCTGTCGCTTAGGTTGGCTAATTGACCCGCAAACGCCTTTAGTAGAAATCTATCGCTTGTCTGAAGATGTAGCAGAAGTGATTAATTTCTCTTTTGACCAACCGCCTACACTTTCGGGTGAAGATGTACTTCCCGGATTTCTTCTAGATCTTACACCTATTCTCAATCCTTGAATCTAGATCCAGAACTGTCGCCCAAGTGTCGAGAAACCGGGTTTCTGGGACAATTTGGGTTGAGTACGAGAAATAAGGGAAGAAACCCGGTTTCTGAGATGAGCCTCCATCCACAAAAATGATGAGCAATTATCTCCCCGTCAACGTATCCGCATAAGGATCGGGCAAAGCTTGCTGCACCTCCAAAAGCGGCAAAGGATCTCCAGTCAACTGTTGGCTAATCAAATTTTTTTTTACCCCATCCCCCTTGCGATCGCGCTCTTGCAAATGCGATAATTCCTCTTGATAAACCGCAAGAATCCGCGCCAAACTCGCCGCCAAATCATCCCAATTCTCATCTCCTCCCAACTTCTCAGAAATTCCCTCAAATAACTCTCCCGCTTGCCTTTTTTGAACATAAGCTTTCAAAAGCTTTCCCGACTTTTGCAAAACGGCCTGATAAATATCCCCATCAGACCACCACAGACCCTGTTGACTCAGCAGCCAAGTCAAAATATACTCGCGAGCGTGTTGCTCCTTCACCCAGGCCGCGAGATACTGCAAATCTTCCATAGTTACAACAGTCTCCTCAATTGTCCTTAAAATGTCCGCTTGTTTGTATCTACCGTTACTGCGATCGACATAATACCTGCCTTATCATCACCTGCCCGCGTCATTAATATCCCTTAAATCTTAAAAAAACCCTACTGATTTACCAAACAGCAATTCTGAGAATATAAAAATAAACCTAAACCTCCTAGGTCTATTGTCCAATACTTTTAGTCCACCGGAAAGCGGTACACCCCGCCTCGCTTTCCTCTCTCGCAAATCAATCCTCAAGCGGGAACAACAAGCGGGTTATTAGCATGACAAAGCAAAATTTTGGTTTAATCGGTCTAGCAGTGATGGGCGAAAACCTAGCGCTCAACGTCGAAAGCAGAGGCTTCTCCGTGGCTGTGTACAACCGCACCGCAGCTAAAACCGACGACTTCATGGCACAACGCGCCCCCGGCAAGAACATTGTAGGCACCAAGACTCTGACAGAATTCGTCGATGCCCTAGAAACCCCGCGCCGAATCTTAGTCATGGTGCAAGCTGGGAAACCCGTAGATGCGGTCATCGACCAGCTCAAACCCATGCTGTCACCGGGCGACATGATTATTGACGGCGGCAACTCGCTATACGACGACACCGAACGCCGCACCAAAGATTTAGAATCGATGGGACTGGGATTTGTCGGCATGGGCATCAGCGGTGGCGAAGAAGGCGCGCTCAATGGTGCTAGCTTGATGCCCGGTGGCACCCGCACTGCTTACGGCCTACTAGAGCCCATTCTCACCAAAATTGCGGCTCAAGTAGATGACGGCCCCTGCGTCACATTCATCGGCCCCGGTGGCGCCGGTCACTACGTGAAAATGGTTCACAACGGTATTGAGTACGGGGATATGCAGCTCATTGCTGAAGCCTACGATTTGCTCAAAAACGTTGGTGGATTGAACGGCCAGCAGTTGCAGGAAGTTTTTGCCGAATGGAATACCACAGACGAACTCAACTCGTTTTTGATTGAAATTACGGCTAATATTTTCAAGTACAACGACCCAGAAACTAAGCAACCCTTAGTTGAGGTAATTATGGACGCAGCCGGCCAAAAAGGCACCGGCCGCTGGACTGTTATGAGTGCTTTGGAATTGGGCGTGAGCATTCCTACAATTATCGCTGCTGTGAATGCCAGAATCATGTCTTCTTACAAAGACGAGCGCGTTAAAGCTTCCCAAGTACTGACGGGGCCTAGCGGCAAGTACGAAGGCGATACTAAAGAGTTTGTGAACAAAGTCCGGGATGCGCTTTACTGCTCGAAAATTTGCTCCTACGCGCAAGGAATGGCACTGTTAAGCGCGGCATCGAAGTCGTACAATTACGATTTGAGTTTGAGCGAAATTTCCCGAATTTGGAAGGGTGGCTGTATTATTCGGGCTGGATTTTTGGACAAGATTAAAACAGCTTTCAAGGACGATCCCACGTTGCCGAATTTGCTGTTAGCGCCGGAGTTCAAACAGAGCATTCTCGATCGCCAATCGGCTTGGCGAGACGTGTTAGCTACTGCTTGCCAACTGGGGATTGCAGTGCCAGCATTTAGCGCCTCGCTGGACTATTTCGATAGCTACCGGCGCGAAAGATTGCCGCAAAACCTCACGCAAGCTCAGCGTGATTATTTCGGGGCTCACACCTACGAGCGCACCGACAAACCGCGCGGCGAATTCTTCCACTCTGAGTGGACGCAGACTGCTAAAGAATCGCTGCAAACCGGTACTACCGATTAATTAATTTTTGTAGGGTGCGTTTCGGCGCACCTTACAGATAGAACATGAGATTACTGCCAACTAATCTTTTTCCTGAATCCACACCGATACTGAACCGCCTTGACAGCGAAACTCGCCCCAACCCCACTCGTTAGTAGAAACAGGTTCCTGAATATGCCCTGTTAAGTCCACAAACTTAGCATGAGGTTTACCAACTTCCATCCACTTGAAACCCTCCGGGCCGTCACTCATAATTACTGCCATTGCCTGTGGATGTTTCCCATTGCCCAATCTCGTCCAGCCAATGGTATTCCAATGATCGAAATAGTCATATTGAGGGCCGTAGGCGAAGTTTTTGCGAGCATGGAGAAACTTGTCAATTAACGATCGATGAGAGGGCAAAACAATTTTATACCGCTTGCCATCACGCCCCCAATCTTCATATTCTGCACCGTAATAATCGCCGTAGAAAACGCACGGATAACCTTCTCTTCGCAATAAAATAATCGCATAAGCAAGAGGTTTAAACCACGGTTCTACAACAGATTCAAGTGCTTGCAGCGGTTGGGAGTCGTGGTTTTCGACAAACGTTACTGCATGAGTCGGTTGCTGCTGCATCATTGTACCGTCTAAGATGCGCCGCATATCGTAGTTACCGCCCTGTTGGCTGGCGTAATGAAAGTTGTAATGCAGCGGCACATCAAAAACTGACATTTTGCCCTTAACTGAACCGACATACCAGTGCAGGATATCGATATTTGGTGCCCAATACTCACCGACAACAAACAAATCTTTGCCGACATATCGCTCCATTTCATCCAACCATTCCGGAAAAAACCAAGACGATATGTGCTTGATGGCATCTAAACGGAAACCGTCGGCACCTGTTGTGTCGAGATACCACTTACCCCAGCGTGTAATTTCATCTCGTACCCATTGATCTTGGAAATCCAAATCGCACCCCATTAAATATGCAAAATTGCCATTTTCTAGGGCAACATAGTCATCAAACATTTTCCCTTCTACCAAATAGACTGTACCGCGATCGTCTGGATTGTATTCGTTGTAGTCTACTGCGTCAAAATGCCACCAGTGCCATTCAAATTGGGAATATTTACCTTTGCGTCCGGGAAAGTTAAAATGAGTGTAGCTTTTGATTTCTTGCAACCAACCTTTGGGATTTAGCCGATCGTGGTAAGGATAAGGAGTTGCCTTAAATATCTCTGCTGCATCTGCACCAATTTTATGGTTGATAACTACATCGGCATAGATTTGGATCTGAGATTGGTGCAGGGCTGCGATCGCATTCAAATATTCCTGCTTAGTACCATATTTGGTGCGAATTGAACCTTTTTGGTCGAATTCTCCCAAATCAAATAAGTCGTAAACCCCATATCCAACGTCGCTTTGCCCGCCAATTCCTTTGTAAGCTGGGGGCAGCCACAGTGCCGTAAAACCCGCATCAGCCAATTCTTTCGCTTGATTTTTCACCTCATCCCACAGGGTTCCTCGATCGGGAATGTACCAGTGGAAATATTGCATCATCGTGCCGTTGATATCTGCCATTTTTCACCCTTGCCTTGAGATGATACTGACAATTTAAGGCGATCTTAGGCTACAGCCTTGCCCATTGTCACTGTATCCCCATTAATTTTTTCTAAAACTCCGGTTTGGGTGTGATTAAAGTTTTGTTACAGTTCTCAACTATAACATCCCTTGACTTTCCCCTGACTCTTTGAACCATACTTGAACTTGAGTGCAGACAAAAAGCCCAATTCCTAGATCGGAAATCTAAAAGAATCACTAAGTAAGCTCACAAGGTACTTGTGAACTTACTTGTTATCTTAGTAAATAACTATACTGAGCAAATCTGCTACCATCAGAATTACTCCTTTTAAAAAAAATGTAATTTTATGAAATCTTTTATTGGAAGAGCCGCTGCCGTTTTAGGTGTGATTGCGACATCGGTATTGGATACATTGAAAGAAGAAAAGGAAAAACAGCGTTTATTAGACAGTAGTATTCTGGAAGTGGATGAGATGACGGGCAAAGAGTTTGAAAAATTTTTATAGTTTCATTTTATAAACTTGGGTTATGGTGTTACTTTAACTCAAGATAGTCAAGATTATGGGGCGGATTTAATTTTATACAAAGATGGATTAAAAACTGTGGTTCAAGCGAAAAGAAGCAAAAATCCAGTTGGAATTAAAGCAGTTCAAGAAGTAGCGGGAGCGGTCAGACATTACAAAGGAAATAAAGGAAGAGTAATCACGAACAACAGATTTACAGAAAATGCTTACAATCTTGCTAAATCTAACGACGTAGAGTTATGGGATAGAAAAAAACTCATCGAATTTATCTTGACAGCTAAGAACTGTAAATAACTTATATACTAAACTAAGTTATATATAAAAGATGCACTGCTTTCCCAGTATCTTTAATTTCACTGATGATGAATCATGCTACAAATTTCTAATACAGTGTTCATAGACGATCGCGAAATCGAGATTAGTGCGATTCGCTCTCAAGGCGCGGGGGGGCAAAATGTAAATAAGGTGGCGAGTGCTATTCATTTGCGCTTTGATATCCCAGGTTCCTCATTGCCCGATCGCTACAAGGAGCGTTTGTTGCAAATCAACGACCAGCGCATCACCTCCGAAGGTGTGATTGTCATCAAGGCGCAGGAACACCGCAGCCAGGAACAAAACCGGGAAGAGGCTTTGAGACGGCTGCAAGAACTGATTAAAAGTGCGATCGTCATACCGAAAAGGCGCAAACCCAGCAAAGCAACTCGCAGTTCCCAGCGCAAGCGTCTCGACAGCAAAACCAAGCGAGGGCAGATTAAAGCTCTGAGAGCGAAAATTACGGATTGAGGGATGAAAGGTTGATCGGGCTTCTGAGTTTTTAATTATAGCCTTAGTATTTTCCGGGCTTGGGTGCATGACTCAAGCGCTTTTCCCTAGACATTTCCGAACCCCTGCAGGTTAGTTGTCGTTAGGCGAGAGCGATCGACTTGGTAAGTCATCGGGAATTTTGGTTACATCTAATCCTAAAAGCTCAAACATAGTTTTTAGAGAAACCTGGTACAGGTTAGCCAGTGCAGCTACGTTTTCAACATTTGGCATGGACTTTCCTGATTCCCAGTCAGCTTGCATCCGCTCAGAAACGCCGATATGTTGTTTGACTTGAGGGCGGGTTAGGCCAGCTTGTTCTCTGAGAAGCCTTAATGGAGACTTGTCCTTTTCTTGCAAATTTTCTTCCACAGTGCATGAAGTTTGTTTCATGAAGCGAACCTCTTGACATGGTTGTTTAGATGAAGTAGACTTCATGTATAGCGACCAAACAAAGGCCCCCTGGCGAGCCTACTTTCGTCAAAATGCAGGTTTGAAAGACCGCCTTATTTTTCGTGTCTATCAATCGTGCCTGCATACCCAAGCGTATTTTTGCGGCTTGGGCGCATACCTCAAGCCTCTTTTCCTCAAGGCCGAGGAGGTGATGCCATGTAAAAGGTCGATCGACCTCACAGGACAACACAACTCAAAATTGTATCAAAGATCCAGACCAAAACTTCTCCTTTGCGATCGCACAACTTCCGTGCTATCGTGCCATTTCTCGAACCATTCCCGATCATGCCCACATCTATTGACAACTTCTACCTAGGCGATGTCGCCTCCAACTTTCACTTTGCAGGCCCGCTGCTAGACTTTGAAGAAGAAATCCAGAATCAATCTCCCTTTCACGATTTAGACTACCTGACAGGCGAAATTAAAAGGGGATTCCTAGACTACGTGCGTCAAGGAATCATGCTGGACGCGATCCGAAAACTGCGATTGTACAAAAACAAGTTCAAAACTTTTAAAACTTACTGCGAACAAGCATTAGGCAGGCAGTATTTTTACTGCACGCAAATTATCAAAGCTGCTGGCATTTGCCTGCGCTTAATTAAAGCAGGATTTGAGATTTTGCCGAGCTGCGTCGCTCAAGTTGTTCCTTTGTTCAAACACGCAATTACCGACCAATATGGCGACTGTCGTTTACAGGAAAAGTGGCAAGAAGTTGTCGATGTCATACCAAAAGAAAGGATTACCGCAGTAACTATTGCCGAAACAGTTGACAACAATCCCAACCTCCGGCTCAAACAAATTCGGATTAAAACCGACACCTACGCCCTTTTAACGAAAAAAGCAGCCGCAGCCGGACTGTCAATTTCGGAATTTTTGGCAAGGTTGGTTGGCGAATACAATCCCAGAAATTTAGACCGGCCAGCGGAACATACTCCCGAACAAGAGGAGATTTTAGACCAATTAGACGCGGAGTTTAAGAAGCCGGCAACAGAACAGACTTCAACTTCTGCCCCAGGAAAAGTTAAGTCTAAAGGTTTTGGAGTCAAAGTTGACCCTAAAGGTGGTAAAAGAGAAGTTAAGGCGAAAACTTCGGAAAGGGAAGTTAAGGCGAAAACTTCGGAAGGTGAAGTTAAGTTCAAAAATCGGCAAAGTGAAATCAAAGCCGAGAAACAGTCGAATTCATTTAATGAGAAAAATCATGAAGTCATCTGCCCAAAATCCAATCATGCGTCAACTGAAATTAATGGAGGTTCAACTGAACGAAATTCAGTGCCACCTTATTAAAGCCACAGTGTTGAATTGGTGGCAAATAGTTTTGCCTGACGGACAGAAGATTGCGATCGAACACGCGGGCGGCGGACACTGGATTTTTCGGGCTAACGGGCTTGAGAAATCTCATCCAGAAGTGCGGCTAGCGGTGTTAAGGGCGATCGCCGAAGGCTGTCGCCGATAAGTTACGGCTAAGGACACGGCGCGGTGCCGTGTCCTGAGATGGACTGTCGGACTGGTGGGCTGGGGGCGATCGACATTGCTTAAGGTTGCGATCGGAATTTCCCAACTGTTGGGCAAAGTTTAAGGTGGCGGCGTTGTGGGTAGACGGGTGGTGTCAGTATAAAGTTTTTCTACACATGGTCTATTCTCACAAACATTATGGTTTTATGGCTAAGATGATCGCGAACGCAGCTAAAGTAGTATAGATTTTTTATGGAGTAGCTATGCCTTGAAATGAAACTAGCTGACTACATCACTCCTTTTATAAATACCCCATTACAAGTAAGGTAGAACTGGTCGCTGAGTTTAAGCCTCACAGAAGAAGGGCGTGCCGAGACGAAGATGCTGTCATTGGTTACGCAGAAGTGAATGCACCCCGCTTATTAGAGAATTATTGGCATGGGATAGCCTGTTGCACCGTTGATTTTTCGCGAGGTTGAACAAAAATCCAATAGTTGGTTTTGGTCGTTGAGGGCAATTACTGGTGATAATCTCGTAAAACCTGAAGAGCTTGGTCGAAGGTCGCAAATAGCTCAAGCGTGGATACAATGGGAAAAAGAACACGGTTATGAGTGGTAGGTTGGATCACCGTAAAAGTTTGATATTTCCTATTGGGGAGATGGTGAAATATCAGAATGTTTTGGATTGCTAACAAAGGCGCTTAAAGCTGATTTTTGTGTGACATATGCCTGAGCTTCGTGAGTAGGTTTGTCTGGGTATCGCAACTCCAGTTGACCGGCCTTTACCATCTTGCTAAGAAATCTAGAACGCAGATAGTTAGGAGTGTTATCTAGCAATTCTCCAAGTTCTCTAGTGGTTAAAAACCTGTCCTCACAAAGCTGTAGAATTGTTTGCTCCATGACCTCGTTGGACACTTTTCCCTTCTCTCTAACAGGAGCAGCAATTACTTTGAGCGACTCGAAATGATCGGAGCTAACCTGCAAATGATCGGAGCTAACCTGCAAATGATCGGAGCTAACCTGCAAATGATCGGAGCTAGCCGGCAAATGATCGGAGCTAGCCGGCAAATGATCGGAGCTAGCTTGCTCTGAATCAAACCCTGACAATACATCTTCCTGAACTTTTTTCTTAGTTAACCCATAAGCTTGACTAACAATGTCAGACTCTATATCAGGAGGTTCACCTGGAAAAAAGTAAAAGGTGCCGCGACTAGCGCCGTCCGACTCCAAGAAGCCATCTTTTACAAGTGCACATAATGCTTTTGTTAAATCGTGTGGATGAGTTGTAGTCATACACTTGAGCCTAGTGTGCGTCACTTTGCCCTCAATGGCTACTGTAGCTAAGGCCAGTCGTTGCTCATTTGATAACTCTCGAAATGATGATCCAAAACGCTCATCTAGTTCTCTTAGAGTTTCCTCTGGTAGGAGGTTGACCATAAGCATTGCCAATAAGGTTTGCTCTGGTTCCACTGTATCTAGTAACTGAGGCAATCGCCAGTGTTGCTGTTTCCAGTTGCGGTAAATTTTTGGAATACCAGAACCCGCCTGTTCACCAAGACCAACAAGCTGAAACATTTTTTGCAAGTTGCGATTACGACAGTCACTGGTACCACCACGCAAGGCATCTTCCAATGGCAATCGCATTGTGCCAGGGTTGCGAAATAAGAACATATCGGGACGCTTAACGATCAAAATCGGTACTCGCCCAGTGTAATCTGCGTGGATTAGTGTATTAACTAATGCTTCGCGTAAGGCTTCATGTACTGGTGTTTCGTCTACTCGTTCTGCACCTTTGAGTTTGAATGGTACTTTCAGATCGGAAAATAGCTTTTGAATTACTTTTCGGTAAAAGTCATAAAGGTTGCCTGACCATGTTCCATCAGTAGTAACACGATCTACCCATCTGGCTTCAGTTCTAGGTTCTGGGCGCTCTTGATAATCCACTACATAGTTAGGTACAGCCTCAAGAATTGACGGGAGTTTGCCAAACATCAACAAGCCAGCTAGTGTCAGTCCTTCATCTCCAGTTTGGCGATCGCGCCTCCAACCACCTAGAGAGCGCAGAAATTCTTGATCGTCTAAATCGAGCCAAGGATGAGTAGGCTTGGTCGCCTTAAGCTGATTTCGATAAACTTTTAGAGTATTTTCATCTAAGTCATCGAAACCATATTTTTCTAATAATCGGCTATCTCTTACGTCCTCAACCTGCTCTGCCATCATTCTTTTGACTGTTTCTTCATCGCACAGGTAGTCTCCCTCGTAGTTTCGCCGATAAGTACCTTTTAAAGGATTCTGCCCTCTGTATACTGGGCGTTGCGCTCGGGATGCTCTTGGTACTTGTATGCGAATAACTTGCTTACTTTGTACTTCAATAACATCCACCATCCGATCATTGAGCAAATTAACACTGATCTGCTGGAGATTGTTCAATCCATCCCAGAGTGATTTGAGAACGTGAGGCGGATCGCCAATACCTGTAGCAACAAATTTACCTTTCGGCTTCTCATCAATTCCCAAAAATATTATACCGCCGTAAGTGTTAGCCATAGCAGCGTAAGATTCAAAGAAGCTTTTGGGCAGTTCGCCCTGTCCATCACGACCTGCTGCCTTCTTTGCTTCAATATCACAGCCTTCGGCTAGATCTTCAATGTCCAATATAGATAGGCTAGTCACTGTCGCTCCTCTGCACAACTATCAACATTAACCCGCTCTTATAAAAAATACTATACTATCGAATCCCTAGCGATATTTGATACTCTCCCACTTGGGATTGAGGGACCTAAGCTGGGTGTTAACCCTCTGTTTTCGAGTTTTCCACTCAGATTCTTCCTTCATTTCTGCTGGCTGCAATCAAGCTATAATTTAAGACCGTTCTCACAAAGGCTTATAGCAATCTTGCTCTACCCTGCTAACCTGTTTGCCACACCCTGAGCTATCCGATCGCACCAAACCAAAATCACAGGCTAACCAGACATTAAGGATGTGATCGCCCTTGACCTATCAAACTCTAGCCGATCGAGCGATCGCCCTTTAAAATCCCACCATACCATAAAGCGCTTCGACGAAAGCGGACTCGTAAACTCTGGTTCCTTTGGATTGACACAACTCGACTCTAACAAGTGACCCCTACGATGTCAAAGTAGTGTTCTAACCAACTAAGCTATGCGATTGCATATCGCTTCAATGCGTGACATTTTCCCAGACTATACTCAAAAGACATCTCCAATAATCAATTTGAAATCCTTGTACCTAGATAGTTGAATCTTACTTTCCACAGATGTCTAATGCTCTGCCTTACTCGATTTGATGAAGCAATTTCTCAATTGTCTCCACTAATGTTTCAGGCTCAACAGGCTTGGGAAGATGCCTTTGAAATCCGGCTGCTAGTGCTTGCTTTTGATTGGTCTCCCCTGCATACGCTGTCAGGGCGATCGCGGGAATCTCTCCTCCCTCCTGTGTGGAAAGTTGTCTCACTTGACGAATCAACATATAGCCATCAATTTGTGGCATTCCAATATCAGCAATCAAAACATCTGGCTTAGATTCATTGAGTTTTTGTAGTGCATCTTTTGCTGAAGATACAGAGATAACTGTGGCTCCCGCTTCCTCCAAAATACATTGAACTAACTCTAAATTGTCTACTTCGTCATCGACGGCCAGGATACATAATCTAGCCAATGGTAAACAGTGAGATTTGAGTGAGAGATTATCGTTGCGATCGCTGTTTGCATAATTGCTTCTGGCGAATAAAGGAAGTGTGACAGTAAATGTTGCTCCCTGTCCTTCTCCAAAACTTTCGGCTTTGACAGTTCCACCATGTAGCTCAACGACGTGACGCACGATCGCTAATCCCAGCCCTAATCCACCAAATGTTCTCGTAATACTGCTATCGGCTTGTCGAAATGTGTCAAATACATAGGGAATAAATTCTGGCTTAATCCCTTTCCCTGTATCCCTGACTTGAATTTGAGCAAAGGAATCAATTTTTTTTAGCTCAACTTCAACTCTACCTCCAGTGGGGGTAAACTTAATGGCATTGGTGAGCAAATTCCAGACAACCTGTTGCAATCGGGTAGCATCTCCTAACACATCGCCGACATTGGGTTCTAGCTGAGTTTGAAGTTGAATGTTTTTCGCTTCGGCGGCTAAACTAACTGTTTCGATCGCAGCTTTAAGAGTTGTTTTCAAATTAATAGGAGTAGAGTTCAAACTCAGCTTCCCTTGCAGAATGCGAGAAATATCTAGCAAATCCTCAATCAGTTGAACTTGCAACTCGGCGTTGCGTTCAATTGTTTCGAGAGCTACCGCCGTCTTGCCAGAATCCAAGGTTCCCCTTCGCAGCAGCCGAGTCCAACCCAGAATCGGATTCAACGGAGTTCGCAATTCGTGCGACAAGACAGCTAAGAACTCATCTTTAATTCGGTTAGCTGCTTCTGCTTGTGTCCGTGCTTGCGATTCTGACTCGTAGAGCCGTGCTCGGTCGATCGACTGCGCTGACTGCTGTGCCAGTGCCAAAACGAAAGCCCGATCGCTCTCACAAAGCTGGGGAAGGGTGGAAAAACTCAGCGACAGTCCACCAACGGCTTGTCCTTCAATCAACAATGGCACTGAAATCCAGGCTTTTGAACCAGCCTTGGCATAAGCTTGGGCTAAATCAGGATAACGGGCAATTCGGTTTTCGATAGTTTCTAGCCAAACAGGTTGCCCACTTCGCACGGCTTCTGCCAGAGGATAGGGTGCATGAATCGAAAAACTGCGCTGAAATTCTGCTACGTGCTCGTACCCGATGGCTTTAATAATCTCCAGTTCGCTTGCATCCTGGTTTAATACCGCAACCAAACCACAACTTGCTCCGAGTGCGGACATTCCCTGTTCAATAATCACCTGAGCCACTTGAGCCGAGGTTAGGGATTCAGACAAAGCTGTCATCACCGTCAGCAGTCGAGCCGTCCGGTTAGCAGCGAGTTCGGCGGCTAATTTCGCTTGTTGTGTTTCATTATAGAGACGAGCGTTATCAATGGCGATCGCTGCTCGCTGAGCCAAATCTTCCGCCAAGGGAATGTCTTCTAGGCGATAGCGGCGATCGGATTCAGTAAACACAAAGGTAATGCTACCCAACACGCGCCCGCGTGCCTGTAGCGGTGCAATGATGCAGGACTTTAACCCAACTCCACGTATGATTTCCAGGTATTCAGCATTCGGCACTGCGGCAACTAACTGTTCATCTGTAATCTCAATCCCAATTTCAACCTGTCCTGTTTGCATCACTTTAGCAATGCCATACCCATCATCGAGATGTCTGGGAAAGCGTTGAGCCAACTCCCAGCCAAACTTCACTTTTTCGGGATCTGAATGAGCAACTGCAACCCGGCCAATTGTGCGATCGTCATTCAGCAGATCGACACTACACCAATCTGCAAAATAAGGAACTGCCAGCTTTGCAACGCTTTGGAGAGTTTGTTCATACTCTAGTGAAGAGGAAAGGACAGCACTCACTTGGGCTAAAAATGCTGATTTTTCCTGAGAAACCTCTGCTAAAGCACGGGCTGCCTGTTCTTGAACAAGCTGTACTCGTTCGTCTTCGGTTTGCTTGCGTTCAGTAATGTCGCTGAAAGCAGCAATGATATTGATAATTTGTCCCTCTGCGTCAAACAAAGGGGAAGCATTGATCGAGAGAATCCTGCGAGTTCCATCGGCATGGCTAATGCCATGTTCAATACCATAAACAGGCTCACCTGTTTGCATAACCCTCGCAAATGGGAGTTCCTCTTCTGGGAAAGGATGACCCTCCACGGTTGTAATGAACCAGGATGGATCGTTATAGCCTCGCTCCAGAATGTCGCTGCTAGTTAATCTTAAAATCCTCTCTGCTGCCTTATTCGCGGCAATAATCTGTCCGGTAGAATCTAGAATGGTGATGCCATCAGGAATAGTTTGGAAGATGCTAGATAATTGCGCTTCACCCTCACGCAGAGCAGTTTCTGCCTGCTGGCGTTGTGTAATGTCGTGCATCACGACAACAGCACCCTGTTTTTCGCCGTTTGCGGCAATAATTGCCTGTCCAGTTGCTAACAGCATTCGCGCCGTTCCATGCTGCGGAACAATCATCATTTCCACATCACGAACGTTCTGTCCTTGCAATGCCTGGAACAGGGGAATATCCTCTGTATTCATGGGTGTTTTGCCGTCGGGCAAATACAAGTTATAATACTGGGCCCATTGCTCCGGTGGAACTGGCTGCTGAGGTAGTCCATGAAAATCTTTAGCTGCTTGGTTAAATACCGTCAATATGCCCTCGGCATCGCAAGCTACAATGCCAGCTTGAACGTTGTTTAGAATTGCCTTCAAAAAGTCCTGTTTTTTCTGGAGAGTGGCTTCCACCTGCTGGCATTTGGCGATTTCGGCTTTCAATTGTCGATCGAGTTGAGATGTTTGAGTCGTATCTTGGAAGTAAATAAGTAAGCCATCTTCACTCTTGATGAGGCGAATTCTCAACCACTTGTTGAGTGAGGGGTAGTGTTCTTCAAACTCGATCGCCTTTGGCGTTGCGATCGCTTGATGACAATACTTATATAGCTCAGAAGTAAGATCGACCGAAAATATAGTCCATATATTTTTGCCTATCAGGTGTTGCCACTTCTTGTTTAAAAGCTGCTCTGCTTTATAGTTGACATAGGTGCAGTGCCACTCTGAATTAATAGAAATAAAAGCCTCAGTCATGTGAGCGACTATCACCGCAAATCGTCGTACTTCGAGTGCTGGGCAGTGCGTACATAGCTCTTGAGGGAAATTTACAGTAAGCTCTTGTCCATGATTCAAGGAGTGTGTACGTTCTACATTCATTGCGGTTAGTCCTGCCTATTTACCTATTATGCCAGTTATTGTTAGGGAATCAAGATATAATATGCCCAAAACCTAAGTCATTCAGTGTTTAAGCACACGGGCGATCGCCACTCATGGGACAGCACCGCTAAAAATTCGTCTTGAATCCGGTTAGCGGCTTGTGCTTGAGGCCGTGCAAGACGATCGCATTCTAACTGTTGTTTTCTTTCTTTTTCTGCTTGCTTGCGCTTTGTTCACGGATGGGGATAGTGCCGACGAGAATCGGGCTATCGTTTCTTTAACACCGAACTCATGCAAACTACGCAACTGCCCAGCAACAGCCTCGACGAAACGTGGCGACTGTACTAAATCTCTGGCCTAGACATATTCTGTCATTCCTAATTAATAATGCCAAATCCACCAGTTTGGTTGTAGAAACAACAAAACCCGCTTTGTGGGCGGGTTTTAGGTGACAAAACTGGACTCTAAAAAGTGACCCCTACAATGGCATTGTAGTGCTCTAACCAACTTAGCTATGCGATCGCCTCCGCACTTATCCACCGTTAAAAATTTGCTTAGCGGTCAAATTTAACTCGGGAAACACCGCTGATTCAATCCTTTCCTCTGCCCGAAACAGCTTAATTTGATACTCACCATCTACTAACTGATAAACCGATAAAGTAGGCTGTTTAGGATAACCAATATAACGGCTACACCCTAAACCCAAATAATCTACAATCCAATATTTAGGAATGCTTAATGCTTCACACTCAATCAGGGTAAGCTCATCTAATTTGGTATAAATTGTACTTGACAATGACTCAAATGAGTGTTCTTAAGTCAAGTCGCT